>JBJOFA010000207.1:0-3815 GCA_046049015.1 Actinomycetota bacterium
TTTGAAGTAGGCCAAGAGCTCAGCCCCGATGGCATGCGTTACCGCACCCCGTTCAACACCTCTTTTGACGGCAACACTGTGGAAATGAGCGTGGAACAAGCCAATTACGGTAAAGCCGCAGCCGACTACCAAGCCACCTTGAACTTTCTGGAAAACCGGGTCAGCAGCGTGCGTAAAGCCCTGCGAGGAGACTGAACATGAGCATGGACAATATTTTCGGCATTGCGGGGACAGCGCTCAATGCGCAACTCACCCGAATGAACTCCACGGCATCGAACTTGGCCAACGCCGGTACCATGGCGGGGACTGAAAGTGAAGCCTTTCGGTCTAAGCGTCCCGTATTTAAAGCCTTGGTCGACGAGCAAATGACCAACGCCGGAGCGCCCTATGTGGGCGGCGTCAAGATTGACCGAATGGTTGACGACACCACCCCGCCTCGGCGCGTGTCAGACCCCAAAAACCCGCTGGCCGATGCGCAAGGCTATGTCTACCAATCCAACGTGAGCGAAGTCACTGAAATGGTGGAAATGATGGCGGCGGCCCGTTCCTATCAAAACAACGTTGAAGTGATCAACACGGCGCGTCAACTGATGATGCGCACGCTGGACATCACCAAGGCCTGATCAGAAAGTACCCCATGGCCACCCCCAACATCGCCTCCTCCAGTCTGCTGAGTAACGTCACGCGTTACGAAGACATGAAGGACAAAGACGCCTCAAAAACCAAAGAGGAAATGGGCAAGCAGGATTTCCTGACCTTGTTCACTGCGCAGCTGCAAAACCAGAACCCTCTAGAACCAGTCAAAAACGAAGCCTTTGTGGCCCAACTTGCACAGTTCTCACAGTTGGAAGCTTTGACCAACATGCAGACTTCGCTGGAAACCTTTGTGACTGCCATGTCCGGGGAACGCATGTTGAACAGCGCCGCATTGATTGGTAAAAAAGTAGCAGTCAGTGACTTGCCAACCGAGCTCACGCAAGGCGGCACGATTGACGCGAGCATTGACCTGCCCGAAGGCGCGGCCGGCATTCAAATCAATGTGACCGATGCCAAAGGCAACCTGGTGCAAGAACTCGTAGCCGGTCCCCAAGTACCGGGCACGATTCCCATTCAATGGAACGGTAAAGACGCTATGGGCAACCCCGCCCCGACGGGCTTGTACCGCTTGACGGCCTCTGCTGTAGTGAACGGCAAAACCGCCAATGTGCCAGTCAATGCCTTGTCAACCGTTCGTTCAATCGTGACCAACCCGTCAGACGGCAGCGTCAGCGTGGAAGTCGATGGCGGCAAGAGCATTTTGCTCAGTCAAGTCAAACGCGTGGGTCTGTGACCTGCCCCAACCTTCATAGCCCCCACAAGATTCAAAGGAGCCATTCAGCATGTCTTTCTATACCTCGCTTACCGGACTGAACTCTGCCACCGCGCAATTGGCTGTGACGTCGAACAACATCGCCAACGTGGGCACCTCGGGCTTCAAACGCTCACGGGCCGACTTCGGTGACATTTTCTCGACCTCCCCCCTGCAAAAGTCATCCAGCAACATTGGTCAGGGAGTGTCCCTCAAGCAAGTGAGCCAAGAATTCTCTCAAGGCAACATCTCAACCTCCGGCAACTCGCTGGATCTGGCGATCACGGGCGATGGTTTCTTTCCGCTCAAAACGCCCGATGGTTTGCAAGATATTTACACCCGCAACGGCTCTTTCACACTGAATGACCAGAACAACGTGGTCAACTCCACAGGCCAACGTCTGATGGCAGCATCGGTCGACTCGTCCGGCAAAGCTGACTTGACCAACCTGAATGCCTTGACCATTCCACCCAAAACCTCCGGCGAGGCGGTCGAGACCACGCAAATTCAACTGGGTCTGAACCTGCCAGCCGACTCGGCCGTGATCGACGCCGACTTTGACCGCAGCAACCCCAGCACATTCAACAAAAGTACAGCCTTGACGGTCTACGACAGCGGTGGTAACGGTTACCTGGCGACGGTCTACTACGTCAAAACCCAAAATGCGAGCCAGGCCAGTCCACAGAGCAAATGGCAAACCTATTTTTATGTAGGTGACACTCTCGTCAACCCCGCGCTGCAGCAATCGACCAATCTGACCGGCAGTCCGCTTTACGTGAATAAATATGGCGATGTATTGCCAAAGAGCGACTCACGCGTCATCCCCTCCTCGGGCACCATGGAAATGTATTCACTGGATGATCAATCCAACCGGAAAATTTCAGAAACCGCCAGCGTGACAGGTAAACCCTACAACCCCATCGAACTGGCAAGCAAAACCTCCAATGCAGCCACTGGACAGGGATCTCTCACATTGGAGATCACACAAGGAAGCTCCACCTATCCTGTGACTTACAACCTGACTGTTGCCGACCGTTACCCTGAAGCTTTGGCTAAAAACATCGAAAATCTGATCAATGACAAATTACTTTCAAAGGGCGAAACAGCCCGCGTGAAAGTCGAGTGGAATGTTGATAAATTTGAAATAAACAATCGAACCGGCGTCACCGCAGTGACGACAACGGGTGTAGGTGCCACGGGGAATCTAAATACTGACCTTAAATCGGTTGGTGAAGACGCATTTGCCTCCCCCAACACACTGGCCTTCAACATCAATATCGATGAAATGGGCAGCGCCCTTCCTATCGAATACAAACTCCTTGAAGACGACAGCGATCCAGTGGTCTTAGCAAGAAATTTAGGAATCTTCATCAACAATGAATTAGGCAAGAGCTCTAACTCTGACCCTCGTTTCGGCATCAAGGTTTCATTTGAGGCAGACACCAATTCATTTAAGTTTTCATCTGGAACGACCGGTGATAACTCATCCATCATCATCAGCGCAGCATCAGACGACGCACAGGCAATTCTGGGTCTGCCAGACCCTGCCGCCGTCGATCCAGCGCCCAAAGAACTGAGAGTCGACCCCAGCATCAGCGAAGCCATCCGAGGTAAAGCCAGTAAACCAGCGATCTTGAAGGGGGACGTGATTACCTCTAACACTTCGGGCGCTGTCCGCGTGAGTTCCACAAACAAAGACTTCTTTGTCACTGTAGGCAACATTTCAGGCTCAGTAGAACTTGAACCCGGCAGCTTCGCCAGTATGGAAAAATTTGCGGTCGCTCTGCAGGATTCGATCAACACGCTGGTGGACACCACCACCGGTTTGAAAGTCAGTGGCATCAGCGTCAGTTGGGACTCTTCCGCCAAACGCCTGAGCTTCACCACAGGGGAAACAGGCGAAGCGGTTTCATTGCAAGTCTCCGGCTCTCCTGATTGGGGTTTGGCCAATACAGAAATGGCTTATGGTTCCAACGAGCAATGGATTCAGCTTAAGCAGTTCACACAAAACGGTGTGCCGCAATACGTTAAAAACGGTGAACAGACTGAAGACATTACAGACCTTTCAACCAAAACCCAATGGTGGCCTGTTTACTTGGATCGAGGCGAATTGAGCTTTGACCTGACAGGTAAACCCCTTTCTCCACTGACCAAGATGCCATTTGAAACGGCCTTCCTTGACGGTGGTAAGGGTGCCTTGACCATGTCCATTGACTTCACGCAATCGACCCAATATTCCAGCGCGTTTGCCGTGCTGTCACAGTCGCAAGATGGTGCGCCTGAAGGTGAATTGATGGGTCTGAACATCGGGGTCGATGGTCTGGTCAACGCCACTTATTCCAACGGCTCGCAGGTTTCGTTGGGCAAGATCGTATTGGCCAACTTCTCCAGCCCATCAGGGCTGCGCCAGGTGGGTGACGCCAGTTACCTGTCTTCGGCTACTTCGGGCAGCGCCAAGATCGGTGAA
>JBJOFA010000208.1:0-3767 GCA_046049015.1 Actinomycetota bacterium
GTCAAATTCCCAGGCTGGAGAAACCGCTTTAGTTAATCGTGGTTTCACCTCCACCCACAATCTCGTGCTGTACGAAAAGTTGGAGCCGATTGCTCCAACCGCAATGCGCATCGTTGATCAATATGGTGGCGAGATTCTCTCAGCCTCTCTGTGGGATCGCGTTGCTGGTATGCACGAAGAGAAGAAAGTTATTGCTGGTCGTGTCGTGGCGCCACTCGCCGACCCAACGACCGCCGAGAAAGTTGGAGTGAAGGCTCCGGCCACTGTTTTGCTTTTCGGCCCCCCAGGTACTGGCAAGACGACGTTTGCCAAAGCCATTGCCGGTCGACTTGGATGGCCATTCATTGAACTGTTGCCCTCCAAGTTGGAAAGTGGCAGTGATTCGATGTCAGCGGAACTCCGAACCGCTATTAGCGATCTTTTGCAGCTAGATCACGCTGTTGTCTTCATTGATGAATTTGATGAGATTGCTTCAGCTCGGAAGCACAATCCAACGACAAAGGGAGTGGTGAACGAATTATTGAAGATGATTCCCCTCTATCGCTCTACACCGGGTCACCTATTAGTGTGTGCCACAAATTTTGTCGGAGATATTGATTCGGCAGTTTTGCGTCCGGGAAGATTCGATTTGGTGATTCCGATAGGTCCACCTGATCTCGTAGCTCGACGAGCACTGTGGGAGGCCGCGCTTTCGTCGTTAGACCACCGTGGCGTCGAAATTGAGAAACTTGCTCTCATTACCGAGGGCTATACCCCTGGTGATGTGGAGTTGGCAGCCCAAAGAGCCGCAGCTGCCGCGTTTGATCGAATTCGTGAGGGTGCTGAGCCTTCATATATTTCTGCAGAAGACCTTGATACGGCTGTTGCCAGAACTCGAGCATCGGTAACGAGTGAAATTCGCCAACGATTCAGCGAAGAAGCTGATCGGTTTGCTCGGGTGTGATTGTTCAAAGCAATTAAGACACTAAATGGTGATTCTTTGACCTGTGGGGGATCATTGAAGCCATTTGGGTACTAAGGTGCCAGCAGTTCGGCAAAAGATGTCTGACTTTATGTTTAAAGGAGTTCATCATGCTGAGAAAGCTGAAATCACTTGGTTACAGTGCGAATCTTTCCTACGCACTCGGATTTTTGTCAGTCATTGCCAGCATTGTCATTTGGTTCACCCAAGGTGGCACCGATGGTGGCGAGAGTGGAGCAAGTGGCGAGCGCTTCGGAATCTTCATTGGTCTCTGGGCGCCAACGTTCATGGCCATTGGTAACGGCATCGACAACTTGAAAGACGAAAAGTAGTCGCAGCCCGCTACAAGCGGGCAAAACTCATGGCGAATACGGTGAACGTGACTGCCAACACAACAATTGGAGCCACGAAGCGTTTCACGTATTACATCCTACAAGGGAAATTTTGTTGTTGGATATCAGACTCATTGTCGTGTTTCGTTCTGTCAATGAGTCTGATCCAAGTCTGGATGGAATTGCGCAACATCAAACTTGCAACGTTTGACTAGTTTTGCGCCATGGCCCGACTCCTTTCCATCGCCGCCGGCGTGCATCCCGATCTCGGGCCAGTGCGCATGGTGGAAGTTGCGGCGTCTGCCAAGTGGCCAGCGTGTGGTGTGTGGTTTGACGCCAATACGTGGACCGAAGCCACGTCGCGCGAAGTAAAACGCAGACTCGATGAAACAGGTGTAGTAGCACTTGATATCGAACCAATCATTCCTGCGGTTGATCACGACGATCAAGGTGAGCGAGTGATCGAAGCAGCTGCTGAGATCGGTGCTCGTCATGTTCTGTTCACGAGTCGGCTGCCCGACTTGTCAGCGACGATTGACAGGTTCGCGTCGCTGTGCGATGTCGCGAGGGGTAGTGGCGTCTCATTGGTCTGTGAGTTCCTGCCAATTTTTCCGTTGCGATCGCTGGCGATGGCTCATGATGTCGTGAGTCGTCATCCGGCCGATTTGGCAGGAATTCTGGTCGACAACCTTCATTTGTCCCGGTCGGGTGGAACGATTGATGAACTCCGGGCGATCGATATCGGTCGGTTTCCGTACCTGCAAATTGCCGACGCCGGAGCCGTCGTGCCCACCGAATTCGCGGCTTTGCTCGATGAGGCTCTCAACGGTCGCCTGCTACCTGGTGAAGGATCGCTTCCAATTGGTGAGTTGCTGGCAGCCGTACCTCAGGTCCCGCTTTCGTTCGAAGTGCGGTCACGCGCCTTGCGTGATGGCTTCATCGATCCGGTCGAGCGCGCTCGACATCTCCTGAGGAGCGCCGAAAGACTCGGCGCGCTCTAATCAATGTCGCTACCTCTCGCCACCGGATCGTTGCGGCCCGGTACGGTTTGATTATGACCGACGCTAGATCTGCCGTTTTCCGTCATATCGAGGATTGCCCCACTGAAGAATGGTCGAGTCCGACGAGAGGCTCGGTGCGTTGGTGGGAATTGATCGGTGGGGATGTGACTTCAACTGATGAGATGACCGTAGGAATCGCCGAAGTCCCGGTTGGTGCGGAACCACCACCACGTGGCCATCGGCATGACGCAACTGAGGTGTACGTCATCCTTTCTGGTCAGGGAGAGGTCGTGATTGAAGGTGTTTCCAATCCGGTTCGTCCCGGTTCGGCGGTGTGGATTCCCGAAGGATTGGAGCACTTCGCTCACAACACCGGGGGAGAGCCGTTGCGTCTGTTGTACATCTTTGCTCGTGACAAATTCAGCGACGTTACATATTGCTTTCCCGCCGAAGAAGACGCGTCCTAAGAACGATCCATTAGCCAGAGCCACAACTCTCTGGTCCCAGTAAAGGCTCTACGCTCGGGCTTCATGACTTACGCGCTTTTAGATCTCGATCAGGATGTGTTGGAAATAGTTGAGCGCGATTTTCTAGGTCTGTATTCCGGTGCTCTGGGGTTGAGCTCAATCAAGGGAGGTCAAACTGCGGCGGATCAAGCCTTGGCGAATTTAGATATCACTGGCTACGCCAATTCGAGATCGGAAGTTTTGCCAAGAGATGCTCGTGGTGCGACCGTCCTGTCTCCGTATATCCGACACAACATTCTCACCTTGGATCAGGTGTATCAGGCAGTCACGGGCGCCTCATTTAAGGACCGGGAGAAGTTCCGAGACGAATTGTTCTGGCAGGAATATGCACGGCATCTTTACGCCCGAGTTGGCACCCGGCTCTTTGAAAATTTGCGCTTTGACGCTAATCGCACCGAGCAAGGAGACGGCTGGGACCGACAAATGCTCTGTATTGATGAGGTTGTTTCAGAGTTGGAACGTGACGGTTGGTTGGTCAATCAAACCCGAATGTGGCTCGCTTCTCATTGGACTGTGAGAAATGAAAAGGGCTGGCTCCTCGGGCAGGAACGAATGTATTCACAGTTGCTTGATGGATCGAGAGCAGCAAATCTTCTTGGCTGGCAATGGACAGTGGGAGCCGGAACAGGAAAACCATTTGGATTTGCAAAATGGCAGGTTGATAAACGAGCGTCCGGACTGTGTCGCCAGTGCTCGCTAAACAATCACTGTCCGATTCAAGAGTTCCCCGACGAAATTTCACCACTTCCCTTAGTCCGGGATGCCCTCCTTGAAAGTGACCCCGACGTGTCGGCGACAACGGGCCCCACAGAACCGATGAAGAGGCACAAACCGGACTATGTACTTTTAACGGTTGATTCTCTTGGTGACGGCGATGCTGCCCTGGTGGCAAATCCTCACCTACCAGCAGTGTTCATCTTCAACCAGGAAGCGTTGAAAAAACTTC
>JBJOFA010000209.1:0-3758 GCA_046049015.1 Actinomycetota bacterium
GTGGTCAGTACCACGGACTTCTTTCCGCCGTTGGTGGACGATCCGTCAGATTTTGGTGCCATCGCCGCGGCGAACGCTTGTAGCGACGTGTTCGCAATGGGTGGTCGAGTGATGATGGCCGTCAATATTGCGGCTTTCCCCGAACATTTTCCCCGACAGGCCATCATCGAAATTTTTGAAGCCGCGGCGGTCACGGTGAAAGATGCCGGTGGTTCGGTTGCTGGGGGACACACCATTCGCAATCCTGAACCAATCTTTGGATTGGCCGTGCAGGGCCTTGTTCATCCCGATCGCATCTTCACCAAGGGCGGGGCGCGATTAGGTGATGTGTTGCTGCTGTCAAAGCCATTGGGAACGGGAATTGTCCTCGCCGGTGGATCACCGGCGGCTAAGGCCGCGGCCATCACCGGAATGCGGGCCCTCAATCGAACCGCCAGTGAAATGCTGCAAAAGACCACCGGAGTGCACGCGGTCACTGATGTCACCGGTTTCGCCTTGGCCGGTCACGGATGGGAAATGGCGGAACGTTCGGGGTACCAATTCACTATCGAAGCCGAACGCCTGCCGCTGTATCCCGAAGCATTAGAGATCGCGCGTCGCGGAGTGAGAACCGGAGGGGATGCCCGCAATCGCACGGCAGTGGGGGCGCACCTCACTGTCGCATCTCATGTTGACCCGGCCTTCGACATCATTGCTTTTGATCCGCAGACCTCAGGTGGGCTCTTGGCCGCAGTTGACCCTGACTGTGTTGCCGAACTCACTGCCAACGGTTCGCCCTTTGTGGTGATTGGAAAGGTGACCGAAGGCCCGGTTGGCTTACACGTGATGTGATGAGCAGTCAGCGTACGTCGGTAGTTCCCAATCGAGAGCTGGAAGAGTCGCTTTATGCCGAGGGCTATCAGGCCGTCGTTGGAATTGATGAAGTAGGAAAAGGTGCTTGGGCGGGACCACTTGCCGTTGGGGCAGTAATTATTCCCCGTAACGGTGACATGCCTGGAGTTCGCGATTCGAAGACAATTTCTGAACGTCGTCGAGAAGAGATGTTTGATTCAGTCGTGCAGTGGTGCGCGTTGTCGTCCGTGGGTTACGCATCGCATGCCGAATGCGACGACTTAGGGATGGCCGCTGCTCAACGTTTAGCGACCAAGCGGGCCCTCGCCAAACTTGGCGTTGTTCCCGACGCCGCTGTGGTTGACGGCAATTGGGATTTCGTATCCCCATTGATTCCTCGAGTTGAAATGCGCGTGAAAGGCGATGCGTCGTGTCTGTCTATTGCGGCGGCTTCCATCGTGGCCAAAGTGACTCGCGATCGCGCCATGCGTCAATTAGCCGAGGATTTTCCGATGTGGAGTTTCGATACCAACAAGGGCTATCCCTGCCATCGGCACCGCACTGCGTTGCAGGGCTATGGCCCCTCAGCGATTCATCGCCAGAGTTGGTCCTTCATGGACACGTTTGTACCTTGGCCTGGAGTCCATCGTCTACAACGACAAGGAACCCTTTTCTGAGGGGTTTCGTCCAGAGAAAATTTTGAGACCGAGAGAAGCGTTACTTCTGGGTTCCGATTTTGAGATCCTTGAACGAGCTCTTGGAGTCGATGCCAGGATCTTTGGGTAGACCAAGTACGCGTTCGGCAACGATGTTGCGCATCACTTCATCAGATCCCCCGGCGATACGCCCACCAGGTGTGCCAAGGATCAACTGACTCCAGGCGTACGTTCCCCATTCGCCACTGTCGGCAATGAGTTTCGGTCCAAGAATCATGGAAACGAAATCTCCGAGTCGCATCATGTTGGTCGTTCCCGCCAACTTGGCCATGCTCATTTCCGGACCAGGCATCTGTCCTGATTTGATCTTGTCCATGGCGCGCTGATTGTTGTAGCCGGCCACTTTGTTATGGATGATGATCTTGGCCAGTTCGTCACGGACAACCGGATCTTTATCCAACCCGTAGAACTTCACCATCTCTATGACTCGAGTGAAAAAGCCTCCGCCACCACCTCCGCCGCCAATTGCGGCCCGCTCATTCATCAATGTGGTGAGAGCAACGTTCCAGCCGTTGTTGACATCGCCCAGACGTTGATCGTCACGAACGCGAGCTTCGGTGAAGAAGACTTCGTTGAAACTTGCGCCACCCGTCATTTGGCGTAGCGGTCTGATCTCGACTCCCGGTGCTTTCATATCGACAATGAATCCGGTGAGACCTTTGTGCTTGGGAAGGTCGAAATCGGTGCGGGCGATGATCTCTCCGATGTCGCTGTAGTGGGCGCCGCTGGTCCACACCTTTTGACCGGTGATAACCCACTCATCTCCATCACGTTCGGCTTTGGTGGACAGACTGGCCAAGTCACTTCCTGCGCCGGGTTCGCTGAATAGCTGACAGCCAACAATTTCACCGCGGTACATACTCCGCACATACTGATCACGCGCTGCGTCAGAACCATGAGCCACGATGGTCGGAGCCACCATTCCCAACCCGATGGTGAAGCAACTCTGGTTCGGAATATCGAACTTGGACTCCAAAGCATCGTAAGCCCGGGCGTAGGTGCCGGGCAGTTCTCGTCCGCCGTATTGTTTCGGACCACTGATGTAGCCAAAGCCAGCATCAAATTTTTTCTGTCGCCAAGCGCAAGCTGCCGCTACATCTGTTTGTTCGCTACGCCGGTCCTTTTCTTCGAACATGGCGACTTTGTCAGACCCTTCGCCCCAGACGAACTTCTTCTCGGTCTCTTTACGCGAGGCATTGGCTTCGAGAAAGGCTCGAGCCTCTGCTTGGAATTCCTCGAGTGAGGGTTGTGTCGTGGAAGAAGTCATATTTCTCCGATCATGCGAAAAACAGGACGGTAGCCCAGTTCTTGATGGAGCGCCATAACTGGCGAGATATCAGACGAGACTGGGACGAGACGGGCCTGAATACTAAGGTGAAGTCATGGGTCAGCCAGTTGTGGTCACCGAAAAACAAAGTCGCCGTCCGGGAGTGGTGTGGTACGAGGCCAACCGCAGTCTGTCAGGTATGGGACATGAGAGCTTTCGAGTTGGTGACCAGAATGCCCACCTCAACCGGGCCGTGACATCGTCTGCTGAACTAGCCCGTCGCTTGTTTGCCACCGGTCAAGTTGCTGGGGTCCACGTGTATCAAAACATGATCACTGTGGATTTGGCCACGGGACGCTCGGCTGATGGCCTGGGTGACATCGTGCGCGACTTGTATCAGTATTGGCAGCCGGGAATGGCTCCACCGAGCTTCGAAGATCTAGTCCCAGTCGAGGAAGTTGCCAGCGGGGATGTTGCTGCGGCAACTCCTGGCGGTCCGGCGATCGATAGCCGAGTTCCGGCGATTTTGGTGGAGCGTTCACAGCAGGCGCGCCAACGCTGGAATGCCCGCTGACTGTCTTCGTTGCAGTATTTGATCCGGTATCTGGTTGCTATCGGATCTGGTCGAATCCATGAACTTCGGGACTATTTGCGTTAATTCGGTGTGGTGGCGCCCGTAATAGACAGATTTTTTGGTTTCGAGTCATGCACCATTCGGGTCAGCCTCTTAGCCTGTCGGCGTGCTGACCGGAGGACTTTCTCTCGATGAAGTCGCCCAGAGGCTCAATGTTCACTACATGACCGTCTATCGCTACGTGCGTCAAGGACGGTTGGAAGCTCGGCGGGTCAAGGGTGTTTGGCAGGTTTCAGAAGAAGCTATTCAGCAGTTCCTAGACGAACGCTCTCGGCAAAAGGCGGCACCATCTTCTTCGTCACCAGCAATG
>JBJOFA010000210.1:0-3749 GCA_046049015.1 Actinomycetota bacterium
CGCCTTCAAATTGCAAAACGGTGTCAACGACATGTTCGAGAACTCGCGGTCCGGCCAAACCTCCGTCTTTGGTGACGTGTCCAACCAAGATCATGGGAATGTTGCGCCGCTTCGCTTCTTGAACCAGGGCGTGGGCACAACCCCGTACCTGCACCACGCTGCCTGGTGCTGATCCGAGATTGGGATCCACCAAAGTTTGAATACTGTCGATGACGACAAGTTCGGGAGAGAGTTCATCGAGAGCGGCAATGACATGCGGAAGCACAGTTTCGGCCAAGAGCCATAGTTCAGGCCGAACGGCATCCAGTCGTTCAGCGCGAAGACGAACCTGTTGAGCACTTTCTTCGGCCGAGACGTACAGGGTTCGACCTTTCCACGCCGCCAGTGCTTGAAGAAGCAAGGTGCTCTTACCAATCCCTGGTTCACCGCCGAGCAGTGTGACTGAACCCGGAACTAATCCGCCACCGAGCACTCGATCAAGCTCTTCAATGCCGGTGGGGTTGGGTGCGCCATGAGTGATATCGACATCACCAATGCGTTGAGCGGTGGCGGCCGGTACGAGAGCGACCCCTGCCGCCAGTGATGAGACATCACTACGGGGATCCTCGACATCTTCAACCAAGCTGTTCCAAGCACCGCAAGAACTGCACCGCCCAGCCCATTTGGGAAATGACGCTCCGCAGTCGGAGCAGTTATAGACAAGTCGTAGGCGGGCCATATTTTTACTTTAAAGATCCGGTGTGGCGCGGTTAGTAGGTCGCGTCTGCGATCCCGTTGATCCGGTGCTTGGGCGTCGCACTGGTGGTCGGCGAGAGCGGCTTCGCCGGGCATAAATGACAAAGAAGATCAGTAGACCCATGACCATGAGCCACAGTCCCAAGGTGTAACCGGTAATCGTGGCCACCATTTGCCAGAAGCCGCCATCTACTCGAGAAGCCACCGTGCCAATCACCACCGAGGAGGACGTCCCGTCAGTTGGAATGTTCCAAACCACTCCGCCTGCTGATTCGCTGCCCGTAGTTTTTTTGATCTCACCGGGCAGACGGACCACCAATGTGATGGTCAAAGCTTCTGAGGGATTTTGAATCTCCAGTTTTCGTGCCGTACCAAGCCAGGGTGTTTCGCCGATTGCAGCAGTCAATGCCGCATCACTGAAGGCCTCGAGACCACCGGTGAGTTGCGCCGTGGCATCCAAAGTGGTTGCTACTTGGCGACCATTGACCGTTCGTTTCAATTCAGCGTTGATCAAAGGGCCATTCGGGCCGTTGATTTGATTGAGGGCCCGGGTGGCTTCGGCCGGTGATTCAAAGGCGTACTTCAAAATAATCCGCAGACCGCCGTTATTGACCTGGATCGGACCTTCCACCGTCCAGCCACTGGTAACGAGGTCCTCGTATCGAATATTGCTGGCCAACCCGGGCACGGTTGTCACCAAAACATTGTCGACGTCCACGGTCACTTGAATCGTGCCCGCACCAGTGTCGTCGGCATCAACATCGATGCGGATGTCGACTTTGCAGCCGGTCAGCAATAACAACGCTGCGCCAAGAAGGCCCACGATTCGGAACCGCGTTGAAGTCACTCCGAGAACTTAGTGCTTCTCTAGTTCGTTAGACCGGTGGATCGCCGAATTGCTCGACCTGCCGAGACCCCGCCCAGGCTTTCGCCCGGACTTATGGGGACCTATTCGCCTACTGGTGGTTCGCCTTCGGGGGAACCTTCACCAACACCGGCCAACTCAATGGCTGATGGTGGGACAAATCCCTCGACGGCGCGGAAGCCAAGACGACGATCACCTGGAGATTCGGGATCGTCTTCAACATCCACCACAATGATTTCACCGGCGTGGAATTGTTTGTAGAGGATCTTTTCACTCAAGGCGTCTTCGATGAGGCGCTGAATGGCCCGACGGAGTGGACGGGCTCCTAATTGCGGGTCGTAACCCCGCTCAGCCAAGAATTCCTTGGCTTCGGCAGTCAGTTCAATACCGAGACCTTGGCTTTCCAGCTGACCAGCAAGACGCTTGAGCATGAAGTCCACCATCTGCACCACTTCTTGTTTGGCCAGTTCGTGGAACACGATGACCTCATCGATGCGGTTCAGGAATTCCGGACGGAAGTGGGTCTTGAGAGACTCCATGACCCTGTCCCTCATGCGGGTGTAACTCATAGCCTCGTCGACCTTGGTGAAGCCCACATTGGCCTTACGCAGATCAGCAGTACCGAGGTTCGAGGTCATGATGATGACCGTATTTCGGAAGTCAACTGAGCGACCTTGGCTGTCAGTGAGACGACCTTCTTCGAGGATCTGCAACAAGGTGTTGAAGACATCGGGGTGAGCTTTTTCGATTTCGTCAAAGAGCACCACGCTGAAGGGCTTGCGGCGCACGGCTTCGGTGAGCTGTCCGCCTTCGTCGTAGCCGACATATCCGGGAGGCGAGCCAACCAAACGACTCACGGTGTGCTTCTCCATGTATTCCGACATGTCCAAAGTGATCATCGAGCTCTCGTCACCGAAGAGGAACTCACTCAGCGTCTTGGCCAGTTCGGTTTTACCGACACCGGTTGGTCCAAGGAAAATGAATGAACCACTTGGACGTTTGGGGTCTTTGAGCCCGGCCCGTGTACGACGGATGCTTTGGGAAACGGCCCTGATGGCATCTTCTTGGCCGATGATCCGCTTGTGCAGTTCGGTTTCCATGTTGAGAAGTTTTTGAGTCTCTTCTTCGGTGAGTTTGTACACCGGGATGCCGGTCCAGATACTCAGCACCTCGGCTACACACTCTTCGTCGACTTCGTCAAAAAGGTCCACGCCACTGGCTTTGATTTCGGCTTCCTTGGTGGCCTTTTCTGCTTGGATGCTCTTTTCTTCATCCCGCAAACGACTGGCCTCTTCGTAGTTCTGCTCTTCAACGGCCTTCTTTTTGGCCTCTTGAACATCTGTGAGCCGCTGCTCCATCTCTTTGAGATCTGGAGGAGTCTGCATGCGCTTGATGCGCAGACGACTTCCGGCTTCGTCGATCAGGTCGATGGCCTTATCGGGAAGATGACGGTCACTGATGTAGCGATCAGCCAAATTGGCAGCCGCTACTAAAGCTTGATCGGTGATGGTGACCCGGTGGTGAGCTTCGTACTTATCGCGGACACCGCGCAAGATCTCAATGGTGTGAGCAACACTGGGCTCATCAACCTTGACGGGCTGGAAGCGTCGCTCTAAAGCGGCATCCTTTTCCAGGTGCTTGCGATACTCATCAAGAGTGGTGGCACCAATGGTCTGCAGTTCACCGCGCGCCAACATGGGCTTCAAGATGCTGGCGGCATCGATGGCCCCCTCGGCTGCTCCAGCACCAACCAACGTATGGATTTCGTCGATGAACAAGATGATGTCGCCGCGGGTGCGGATCTCTTTGAGAACTTTTTTCAAACGCTCTTCGAAGTCACCGCGATACCGGCTTCCAGCCACCAGGGCACCGAGGTCCAAGGTGTAGAGCTGCTTATTGCGCAAAGTCTCGGGCACATCGTTGTTGACGATCTTTTGGGCCAGCCCTTCGACAATGGCGGTCTTGCCAACACCAGGTTCACCGATGATGACCGGATTGTTTTTGGTACGACGAGAAAGGATCTGCATGACCCGTTCCATTTCACGGGCACGTCCGATGACTGGATCAAGTTTTTTCTCGCGAGCCATCTGAGTGAGGTTGCGTCCGAACTGATCAAGGATCTGGCTGTTGCCTTTATCGCCCTCTTCTT
>JBJOFA010000211.1:0-3705 GCA_046049015.1 Actinomycetota bacterium
AGATCATGTCTCGATATTTGCCCATCGTCCTTGATGCTCTAACCGAATTAGGAGCTGGAGCAAAAACTTTGGTGGTTGAGGTGGTGGCACCCGAAACCATCGCTGATGACACCGCCGAACAACTAGTTCTCGCCGGCACCAACACCCAATCCCTCACGGCTTCGCCAACCGCGTCACGCCGAAGCAAGGCCGTTCAACCTGACACGGTTGAGGACCTAGCCGAACGGGCTGGGTTGAACCCGCGATACACCTTTGAAACTTTCGTTCGGGGTGCTTCGAACAGTTTCGCTTTGGCGGCCGCTCAACGAGTGGCCGAAACCCCGGCCCGTTCGTATAACCCTCTTTTTGTTTACGGTTCAGCCGGACTCGGCAAGACCCACCTTTTGCACGCCATCGGCCACTACGTTCTGCAAAATTACAGTCACTACCAGGTGCGATACATCTCCACCGAGACCTTTCTCAACGAATACGTGGACGGGATTCGAAACAACTCCATCGCTAACTTCAAACGCCGTTATCGAGATATCGATGTTCTCCTCATTGATGACATTCAATTCATGGAGGGCAAAGAAGGACTGCAAGAAGAGTTCTTCCACACTTTCAATTCCCTTCACGGGGCCAACAAACAGATCGTTATTTCTTCGGACCGCGTTCCTGACGCCATTCCCAACTTGGAGGATCGACTCATCGGTCGTTTCCGATGGGGTCTCATTACCGATGTTCAGCCCCCAGATCTGGAAACCCGCCTAGCCATTTTGCGAAATAAGGCCGAGCGGGAAGGCACTGTGGTGCCTGCGGAGGTCCTCGAATACATCGCCTCCCGCGTAACCAGCAACATTCGCGAATTGGAAGGGGCCCTCATTCGGGTGAGTGCCTACTCCAGCCTGAACCGGGTTGATATGACCGTGCCGCAAGCCGAGCGCTTATTAGAGGACCTCTTACCGAGCGCTATACCGAAGCACCGCACCGATGAAGAGCTCTTGACTGAAATTGCCCACCTTCTCGGCCACAGCGTCGAGTCGTTGCGCGGCAAGAGTCGCCAACGGCCTTTAGTTGCCGCCCGTCAAGAAGCTATGTACGTATTTCGGGAACTCACGGACCTTTCGTATCCGGCAATCGCCCGTCTTTTTGGTGGTCGGGATCACACCACGGTCATTCATGCCGTCGAGAAAATTACCCGCCTTATGCAGGAACGATCCCAAACCTACGACCAGGTCACCATGTTGGTGCGCAACTTGAAAACGAACTGACATGAGACCCTGTGATCAAAAGCCCATCAACAGCGTGGGGATGAGCCGTGTGTACAACACCAGTTTTGCTGTGAACAACCACGAGTTATCCCCGCCCGCGATCACCGGATGGGTCAGACCTGTGGATTCCTGTGTACAACACCGCGCGCCGCGAAAACCGAGTTGCGCAGGGAAAACAGTCCTTCGTCCACAATCCACAGCCCTTATTAATAGAACTATCTTGAAATACAAATCTTTGATGTCAATAACCAGTCATGAATTCGACAAGGGGAGAACAGCGTGAAATTTCGTTGTGAGCGAGATGTCCTCGCTGATGCTTTTGGTGCTGCAAGCCGCGCTTCAACTGGTCGGGCCACGAATCCAACTTTGTCGTGTCTTCGATTAGTGCTCGCTGGCGACGCCTTGCGCGTCACTGGAACCGACGGTGATTTAACGATCGACGTCACCGTGGTGGTCTCGGGTTTTCAAGACGGCGTGGTCTTGGTTCCCGCAAAGTTGGTGAGCGACGTTGTCCGCTCGCTGCCCTCAGGAGCCGTCGGTTTTGAATCCTCAGATGACAAAGTAGAGATTTCGGCCGGTCGAGTGAACTTCTCAGTGCCTATTGGTGCCGAAGGAGATTTTCCGAAATGGACGGGAACGGTTGGAGAAGGTCAAACCATGTCGGCGAAAGATTTCGCCGACGGACTCAAACAAGTGGTTCGCGCTGCCAGCACCGATGATGCCCGGGGTGTGTACACCGGTGTTTTGATGACGGGGGTCGGCGGCAAATTGCGGTTGGTGGCCACGGATTCCTATCGCATGGCCATTCGGGATATTCCTTCATCAATCATCGCCGACGATATGAAAGTGGTCGTTCCTGCTCGGGCTCTGGCAGAGCTTTTACGTTTGCTTGGTTCGGCCGAGACCGTGTCGATCAACCTCACTGAAAACGATGCCACGTTTGAAGTTGGATCCATGCGGTTGGTGACCCGCCTCTTAACCGGAGCGTTCGCTGACTATCAACGTTTGATTCCCACCGCTTTACCCAACACATTGACGGTGTCCAAAGAATTGATGTTGGAAGCAATTCGCCGTGTGAAATTGGTGGCCCGTGATCCGATTGGCACTCCATTGCGGGTTCACATCACCAATGACAGCGCTACCTTGCGCATGGTGACTCCCGATAATGGAGAAGCAGAAGAGCAAATCGACGCAAGTTCGCAAGGTAACGAAATTGAGATCCGGTTCAATAACGAGTTATTAGCTTCGGGTCTTGATGCCGCAGGTACCGACGAAGTCACTATTCAAACCAGTGAGCCTGGCAAGTTGGCCATGATTCGCGGTGTCGGACAAGAAGATTTCACGTACTTGCTGATGCCTCTGAAGTCGTAATGTTCGTCGAGCGTTTAGAGCTCGTCGACTTTCGTAATTATCGCGACGCGTCATTTACGTTGACCCCCGGCGTCACTGCCGTAGTAGGACAAAACGCTCAAGGTAAAACCAACGTTGCTGAGGCTTTAGGTTTTCTCGCCACCTTGGACAGTTTTCGACGTGTGCCCACGGTTGCCTTGGTGCGTGAAGGGGCGGACTCAGCTTTCGTTCGGGCTGTTGTTCGCCACGAAGACACGCGTGATCTTTTGATTGAAGTTCAGATTCAACGACAAGGGCGCACGCACGTTCTCGTGAACAAACAGCGGTTGGTACGAACTCGCGACCTCCTTGGTTACATCAGAGTTTCAGTCTTTTCTCCTGATGATCTGGAGTTGGTGAAAGGTGCGCCATCTGAGCGCCGTCAATTTCTTGATGACACATTGGTCAGCCTTGCGGTGAAAAATGACGCTCTTCGTTTAGAACTCGACCGCGTTCTTCGTCAGCGAAATACTTTGTTGCGTCAAGCTGGTGGAAGATTGAGCGAGGACATTGCTTTTTCTTTAGATGTTTGGGACGAAAAACTGGCTGCGATTGGTGACGATATGGGACGAGAAAGAGCGTCACTCATCGCTCAATTGCAACCCCGGGTCGAAGAGGCCTATCAGCATTTGGCCGGTCGTCCCCTTGCGGTCGGCATGGGGTATGAACCTGCTTGGCGACGCACCGGCCTGCGCAGTGCCTTGGCTGAGGCACGAAATGACGATGTGCGACGGGGAGTTTCCACGGTCGGACCTCACCGGGACGAGGTGGAGCTCTCTCTTGGGGCTCTTCCGGCGCGGACCCATGCCAGTCAGGGAGATATGCGATCGTTGGCTCTCTCGCTGCGATTAGCAGCCCATGGGTTGGTTGCCGAACGGACGGGTATGAGCCCTCTTTTGATTTTGGACGATGTTCTGTCGGAACTGGATCCCAGACGTTGTGCGGCCTTATTAACCCACCTCCCAGCCGGACAGGTAGTCATCACCACCGCAAGCCCCTTGCCAGAGAGCGCCTTACCTGATCGGGTCATCCGAATCGAGTCTGGTCAAATAGTTGATGGTGAGGA
>JBJOFA010000212.1:0-2500 GCA_046049015.1 Actinomycetota bacterium
ACGCCATCAGTCGTGTATTCCGCGATGAGCAACGTCAACGAGACACCGGCACTGCGGGTCGAGGCGAATTAACCATGACGTATGTCCAAGAACTCGTCGATGATCAACTGAGCGTGGAAGCTATTCATCGGCTCTATACGGATGTTTCATTCACGACATTGTCAGAGGTGCTCCAACGTTCCTTCGACTTCTTAGGACCAGTTGCAGTTACCTCCGAGGTCACCCAACTGATGGACCAGAAAGGGTGTTTAGTGCTTGTCCATCCTGATGGCCAAGGAACACTGATATCCCCCAAGAAGGAAGTCTTCGCCGGCCAGAGAAATCTCGATGGGGCTCGTCTCGAATTTGCCTTGGCATCATTAGAGCACTCTGTGAATTACCAACACGGCGTCGACTTGGTGAGAGATATGGTCACATCCGGTCAAGCCCAAGGTGGAATTCTCATACGGCCGGTCACCGTAGAAGAAATTCAACGCACGGCATCCGAAGGGCTTCTGATGCCCCCTAAGTCCACCTTCTTCACCCCGAAACTACTGACCGGACCGGTTTTGCGACCCCTGAGTGATCTCAGGTAATCGAAGCGCGATAGATACTCTCAATGGCGGCATCCAAGGCGGCGTCAAATTCGTTGGCGCTTTGTTGCCCCGTCAGCCCTTCAGTTAGTGCCCGGGAAAAACTAGCGATGACTCCTGGGTTGCGACTCAGGCGAGCGTTGGCTTCGTCGCGGCTGTATCCCCCGGAGAGAGCAACAACGCGTAAAACATTGGGATGGTCAACCAGAGGTTGGTAAAAACCATCAATTTCCGGAAGCGTCAGTTTGAGCATGACGGGATCGGCCGGCGACTGCGACTCGAGCTGTCTCAAGATTCCTTCTCTCAGAAGCTCTTCGGCTTCAGCCTTCGAAGGACTATTGATATCAATTTCCGGTTCGATTATTGGAATAAGGCCACTGGCCAAGATTTGACGACCAACAGTGAACTGTTGATCAATTACAGCGGCGATACCTGAAGAATTGGCGAGTTTGATCACCGATCGCATCTTCGTTCCGAAAATCCCTTTGCTTTTGGCTCGATCTAAGAGCGCGTCGAGTTCCGGCATAGGCTTCATTACTTGGGCGCCGTCAACTTCGTCGGCCAAACCCTTATCAACCTTCAAAAATGGAATGACCTTCTTTTTCACCCAGAGATACTCTGCGCTACCAAGGCCTTCGATCGTCCGATCCATCGTGCCTTCGAAAAGAATGGCTCCCAATACGCGATCACCGGTGAAAGCCGGACTGGTGATCATTCGCGAACGCATGGCGTGCATCAGATCAAACATTGCTTCATCATCGCTGTAGGCGGACTCCGCAATGCCGTACAACTTCAAGGCTTTTGGAGTACTCCCACCACTTTGATCAAGGGCCGCAATAAACCCTCGGCCTGAACGCATTCGATCAAGCTGTTCTTCATTCACCTTGGACATATTGCTACCTTCACCTTTGCTTCATCCACAGTCACCAAATTTGGGACATTAGTTCCATTGTGACTCTTTGAAATCCGTCAACAAAGGTCAATGTAGTCCGCTGCACCGGGGCGGAGAAACTCGCTTCAAGGGACTTCTCGAGGTTCAGAGTTGCGCTAAACGCGACTTGACGTCGGAGAAATCTGAGTCCACAGCAGCGACTCGCTTAAAAAACTCCCGAGCTTTTTGAACGTTTCCGGCACGATCATAAAGATCGGCCAGAACGTACCATTGGCGCAGATGGTGGTCTCGAACCCGACGGGGTGTCGATGTGGATCGCATCATGACGGCAATTGCTCCGTACAAGTCGCCGCGATCAGCGAGAGATCCGGCGTAAATGATGCGACCCTCACTCAAAATCTCTTGTGATGGTGAAAATTGCTTCAACTCAGTCCAGATTTCATCAACTTCTTGCCAGCGACGTTGCGCTCGATAACAGTCGGCTAGGACCGGGAGGTCTTCGACTCGTGGGCGGATGGATCTCGCCAACTCCAAGGCTGCCGTTGCGTCACGCCACTGACCTAGGCGATAACTAGCTAGACCAATAACTTCATGAACTGCGGCCACTCCACCCATTTCTTTCACCAGTGAGCGGGCAACTCTTTTAGCTTCTGAAAAACGCTCACGCTCTAATGAGTTTTGGGCACTTTGCAAGCGATCGCTGAGTACGGTTTGACGGCGGGCCGGGACCGATTTTTCGACATCCAGACGAGTGGCTGGATCCAAAGAGACATCTTGCGAATGGGAGGCCCGCCTGACCGCCTTTTGAGCTGCTCGACGAACATCATGATTCGATGCTGGTCGTTTGATAGGACCCTCATCTATCCATTGTTCAGGTGTACGTTCTGGCGGCGCGGACTCACGAATTCGTCCATCTTCCTGACGGGCATTTCCGCCACCTCGAGCCCGCACCGCGGCGCGTCGACGCTCGGCCTCGGTTCGCGGTTCGGGACGAGGCCCGCGACGTTCGCCCTGACGGGAGCGGCGATCATCTGCG
>JBJOFA010000213.1:0-3674 GCA_046049015.1 Actinomycetota bacterium
TTCTGATTGGCGCCTACCCCATTGCACCAATCGCTGGCCAAGTGCGAATCACTGTTGCCGTGTGGTCATACCACGGTCACCTATACATCGGAGTCACTGCCGACCAGAGCAGCGTTCCGGATATTGAAACACTGGCCCGGGGTATTAGCGGCGGCTTTGAAACCCTTATCGGAATTATCTGATCGGGTTTTGCGGTCCTAGGTTCAGACCACTCCCACATAGTCGGCGAAGACGACTATGCGCTGCTTTGTTGATCCTGGCGGATGACAAGCGAAGAGGGTGAGTTTGGCGGACCCCGATTGACCGAGAATCCACATACCTTCAATCGGGTCGACGATAGTGGAGTTGGTGACGCGGTACTGGTGAACTCCGCTTTCGGTGGTGACCGTAATCAAGTCGCCGGATTGAAGTTGGTCGATGTTTCGGAACGGTCGGATGCCGCTCGTACGGTGACCACCAAGGACCATGTTGCCACCCGCGCCCGGCAGCCCAGTTCCCGGCCAATAACCCACGCCTCTGTCGAATATCCAGAGTTGCACACCTTTATAAATGGTTTGTTGTACACCAATCTTCGGGATCGAAATCGCTCCGATACGAGTCAGAGAACTTCCGCCACCAGATTTCGCCGCCACAACTGTGGTGGTGGTCGATGTGGTGGTTGACGTAGTTGAAGTTGTCGTTGACGTCGTTGACGTGGTTGTCGTTGGCGCCGTGGTCGTGGAAGTCGTCGTGACCACTTCGGCATTCCCATCGGTTCCGCATGCGGCCAGAACCGCTCCGCCAAAGACCAAGACAATCACTGGGACCGCCGAAGAAAGTCGGCGCCCACGACGTCGAGACCCTCTAGAAGTTCGTGCTTGAAGAGTCGAATTGTGATTGAACGTGCTGCTCATCGAAGCCTGCCTCCAGAGCTCTCGCTAGTACTCATAGTCTGTCATCGAACCCGCCATATCTCAACCAAAGGCATATCAAAGTTGGGCAACGGGCATTGGGGGTTTTGGGTGTGGTCACACTAAAAGAGGTGATCAAACCTTCCGGATGACGCCATCTTTCACCGCTGCAGCGGCCACCGCCGGCGCAACTCTCTCCACGATGGAGCGGTCAAAGACTGACGGGACCACAAACTCAGGCTTTAGTTGCGCATCAGACACCGACTCAGCAATTGCTATGGCCGCCGCCAATTTCATGCCTTCCGTGATATCTGTCGCATGGGCGTCGAGAGCACCTCGGAAGATACCCGGAAACGCCAACACGTTATTGATCTGATTGGGGTAATCGCTTCGCCCGGTCGCCATCACCGCAGCAAGCCCATCGGCCTGTTCGGGTCGGATTTCAGGATTCGGATTGGCCATAGCGAACACAATTGGATCCTTGGACATGGAGCGAACATCAGCCGCAGTGATCAGATCAGGGCCACTGACTCCGACAAAAACATCGGCGCCATTCATGACATCGCTGATAGTTCCCATTCGACGTTCCCGATTGGTGTTTTCAGCAAACCATTGTTTGGCTGAGTTCATATCGCTGCGTCCTGAATAGATCGCACCAACGCGATCGCAGCCGATGACATCACCAACACCAGCATTCAAAAGAATCTTTCCGATAGCAACACCAGCTGCCCCAACTCCAGCGATTACCACTGTGAGATCTTCCATCTTCTTGCCGGTGATTTTCAACGAGTTCCATAAGGCTGCAAGAGTCACCACCGCAGTTCCGTGCTGATCGTCATGAAAAACTGGAATGTCAAGACTGGCCCGAAGACGCTCTTCAATTTCGAAACACTCAGGGGCTTTAATGTCTTCTAAATTGATGCCACCAAACGTCGGCGCAATTCGCTGCACAAAGTCCACGACTTCATCGGCGGTTCGAGCATTGATGCAAATGGGGAATCCATCAACACCTCCGAATTCTTTGAATAAAAGAGCCTTGCCTTCCATCACCGGCATAGCTCCTTCGGGTCCAATATCGCCAAGCCCCAGAACGGCAGTGCCGTTACTGACAATGGCCACAGTGTTTTTCCGAATAGTGAAACGATGCGAGAGATTCGGATCATTCTCAATCGCAGTACACACCCGCGCTACACCGGGGGTATAGGCCATTGATAAATCGTCACGATCATTCACAGGCGCAGTCGACAAAACGTGAATCTTGCCCGACTCATGCATCCGGAAAGTGCGATCCCACCAATCAAGTAAAGTTACGCCTGAAAGTTGTTTGACGGCCTCAACGACTTTGCCTTGATGTTCTTCATCTCGACAATGAACGACAAGGCTCCGACGTAAAACTGGGCCTCGAACATCAAAACCATCGAGAGCACCGATATTTCCTCCGGCTTCCCCGATAGCTGTGCACAGACGCCCAAGGGTGCCAGGGACATTGTCGAGTTGACAGTCAAGGGCTATCGAAAAGGCTGCTGAAGGAAGATTTGGCATAGGGATCCGATGTTACGGACTCCACACTCCCGACAACGCCTATTTAGATAGTTGCCCTTAAGAAAAGCCGAATTTCGTTCATTCCCTTCAATGGATGGACCTTGCTAGACAAGACCGAGCACTAGCCCGGCGAGTGCCAAGTGGTACGTGATAATGATCGTCAATGGCTGCCAGCGTCTGGAGGAGACAAAGCGCTGCTCGGCAATCAGCGAATCTGAAATCAAAAAGAGCACTGCACCGGCGACACCAACGGCTGAACCACCAGCGATGCTGCTGACAACCATGGCAGCGATGACTATGACGTACACGACAATTGCCGGAGCCATTGAGAACGCGCCCTGGGTCTTGAGGGCCCGCAAGAAACGTCGGGCCAAGATCGCAGCACCCGGAAGGACAACGACGACCGCGATGAGCAAACGAAGTGGCGTTGGATTGAGGGAAGCAAAGCCAGCAGTGAAGAGAATTTGGGCCACGGCAAATGAAGCCAGTCCCAATAAGAAAGCGTCACGAGGCAACATGAGGAATACATCACCGATCAAGCAGAGCAGCAGTGCTGCAGACACCCAGAGTCGCGCCGTGTCACTTGCAGGTTCGAGAATCAGAGTTGTGGCAAAAAATGCGAGCGCCGCGGCAGGTTTGCAAAAGTACTCAAGCACCTTTGATTGGCCAATGACCGCGATCCAATCAAGTGCAACGAGGCCCATTGCCACCCCGAACAACATCCAAGCAATTCCATTCACGGGTCGAGTCTTTCACAGGTTCGGTACACCGGCGATAGGTACTCGAACGCCGGGGCCACGTCGTTCTGGCTCGGAATCGGTCGGCGCTTCATTATTAAAGTGATCCCATGAGAAAGCGTTTAACGGTCGCCGATCTTGCTGACCTTAAAGGTAAACGTCAATTGACCATGTTGCGAATCCTCACCGTGGACGAGGCTGCAGCAGCGGAGCAAGCGGGGATCGACATCGTCTCAGCTCCTCCGGAGTTGGTATCGGATTCTCGATACCGCCAGGTTGCTCCCTCGCTCTTCACCATGACCGGTCGAAATAGTCGGATCATGGGTACCGCCAACCAAATGCTCTCCTTCGCCGCCGAGATGTTGGACAACGATGCCGATGCCATCTATAGCTCGGGCAGCCTCGAGACCATTCGCTTCTTGGTTGGCGAACATGTTCCAATAGTTGGCCATGTGGGTTTGGTTCCGTCACGAGCCTCGACAACTGGCGGTTTTCGAGCAGTGGG
>JBJOFA010000214.1:0-3672 GCA_046049015.1 Actinomycetota bacterium
TAGCTTCATCAGATGCCAAAAATCTCGCTTGTCGCGCTGTTCTTGATGGCGACGAATGGGTCATTAACGGCGAGAAGTACTACATCTCGGGTCTC
The DNA here is from genome assembly GCA_046049015.1 of Actinomycetota bacterium. Lineage (GTDB taxonomy): Bacteria > Actinomycetota > Acidimicrobiia > Acidimicrobiales > Ilumatobacteraceae > Casp-actino8. The sequence continues at coordinate 96 of JBJOFA010000214.1, forward strand.
GGTGATCCGCGTTGCAAGATCATGATCTGCATGTTGATGACAAGCCCCGATGGTCCGGCTCACCGTCGCCATTCGCAGATCCTGGTTCCCGTTGAAACCCCTGGCGTCGAAATTCTTGGACCCATGGAAGTCTTCGGGGAGGATGACGCTCCCCATGGTCACATGCACATGCGTTTCACTGATGTGCGCGTTCCAGCGTCAAATATCCTCCTTGGTGAGGGGCGCGGTTTCGAGATTTCACAAGTGCGGCTCGGACCTGGCCGTATTCACCACTGCATGCGATCCATCGGGGCCGGTGAGCGGGCGCTGGAGTTGATGATTCGTCGAGGACTCAGCCGTGAAGCTTTTGGTAAGCCCATTGCCCGTCTCGGAAAAAATCCCGAAGTCATCGCCAAGGCGCGAATCGAATTGGAAGCCTGTCGGTTGATGGTGTTGCGCGCCGCTAAGGCGATGGACACCTTGGGTAACGCTGAAGCCCGAGTTTGGGTGAGCGCAGTCAAGGCCATGGTTCCCGAAAGAGTTTGCAAAATCATTGACGAGGCCATACAGGTTCACGGTGCTACCGGCGTCTCGCAATGGTCGCCGCTATCGCGAATGTATGCCGGCCAGCGCACACTGCGTTTGGCTGACGGCCCCGATGAAGTGCATTGGCATGTTGTTGGGCGGAATGAAATTTCTCGATACGAGGGCGAGAACAATGAGTTGCCCCGCCAGGAACACGGAGGCATGTTCGATGGGCCGTCCTGAACGATCGGCGCTACGACAAACTGGTGAGGCCGTTGTGGTCACCCGCGAGATTGCCGCCTCACCGGAAAAGATATGGACCATGATCGCGGACTTGCCTCGAATGGGCGAGTGGTCACCAGAAAATCAAGGTGGAGAGTGGATGAAAGGCGCCACCGGTCCGGCCTTAGGAGTGCGTTTCAAAGGTCGCAATTCAAATGGATCGAAGTCATGGAAGACGATGGTTGAAATTGTTGAATTTGAACCAGGTCGAAAGATTGCTTTCGCCTTGATGGTGGGCCCGTCGCGTTGGTGCGACTGGGTGTATGAAATCGAACCAGCAAGTTCAGGAACTCGAGTGACCCACAGTTGGATCGACCGTCGCGGAAAACTTGCCGTGAAACTGGGTGGCATTGTCAGTGGTGTCAAAGATCGCGCTTCTCACAATCGAAAAAATATGGAAGGCACTTTGGAAGCGATAGCCCGTGGAAGTTGAAATGATCGTCGAGATTCCCCAGGGATCTCGGAACAAATATGAAATGAATCATGAGACCGGCGCTATCTGGCTGGATCGAACCTTGTTCACGGCCACGCAATATCCGATGGATTACGGCTTTTTCCCCAATACCTTGGGTGAAGACGGAGATCCGCTCGATGCTTTGGTGTGGTTGAGTCAGCCCACCTTCCCCGGTTGTCATCTCTGGGTGCGACCCGTGGCGGTGTTCTGGATGTCTGACGAAAAGGGAGAAGACGCCAAGGTCTTCTGCGTGCCATCGAGCGATCCGCGATTTGGTAAGTACAGCGATATTGCCGATCTCCCCGAACATCTTCTAGGTGAAGTGGGGAACTTTTTCGACACGTACAAACTTCTGGAGCCGAATAAAGACACCACAGTGCGCGGCTGGGAAGGTCGTGAGGCCGCCGAAGAGGAAATTCGGGCTGCCTTTGCCCGACACGTGCACTAAAAGTTTCAAGGGGGACAAGGACTATGGGGATACGCGAAGATGCCAACAAGGCCGTAGTCGATGCTCATTGGAATTCGATGTATGCCAAAGACTGGGATGCTGTAGCCAGCCGCTTTGCACCTGATGCTGAGTACATGGATGTTGGAGCGGTGCCGCCAGTTGTTGGTGGCCCAGCGATTGCCGATCGTTTGCGACTTGGTTTAGGGCCGACCGCAAAAATGGTGCACTATCCGGGGATCGTTCTGGCAGACGGTGATGTGGTGATCACTGAACATCGAGAAGAGTGGAATTTTCACACTGGTGAAGTGATCATGCATCCATTTACGTCAGTGATGGAAGTCCGTGATGGACTTATTCAGCGCTGGCATGATTACTCCCATCTTGGGAACTTGTTAGATCGTGCCCCCAACTGGTGGATTGAGTACATCATGAGCGGCGGGACCACGGCTATCCCGCCTGCTTGATCACAAGACCTTTCGGAAAATCTTCTTTTTGCGCTCGGTATAGGGCGGATAAGCCAGCGAAGGATCAATCTTCGTACCGCGTATGAGAACTGGCTTGAGATGCTGGAAGAGTCGCACTCCAGCTTGCCCGTGATAGCCGCCCATTCCACTTTCGCCAATACCACCGAAGGGGAGATTGGGATTGGTCAAATGCATCAACGTCCCATTCACAGTTACTCCACCGGCCGTGGTCTGACTGAGAACTTGATTGATGACGGATTGACGTTGAGCGAAAACATAGAGAGCTAGTGGATGGGGACGCGAGTTGACAAAATTAATGGCCGCATCAACCGAAGGAACCGGAATGACCGGAAGGAGGGGTCCAAAGATCTCTTCTTGCATCAACGGGGAATTGATATCGACATCAGTCAGAACTGTCGGGGCGATGTAACGATCATCTGATGATGAGTCGCCTCCGATAACAGTTCGACCTCCGGTCATTAGGTGGCGCAAACGATCAAAGTGTCGATTGGAGACAATGCGGCCAAAACTGTCACTGGTCTGAGGGTCGGCTCCGTAGAAATCACGAATGGCCTTGTTCAGTTCTTCGATGAAGATCGGCTTGAGAGTGTCTTTGACCAGCACATAATCAGGGGCCACGCAGGTCTGCCCGGCGTTGAGCCATTTTCCCCAAGCAATACGGCGAGCGGCAACGGCCAGGTTGGCCGACTCATCGATAATGACTGGGCTCTTACCCCCGAGTTCGAGAGTCACCGGGGTCAGGTGGCGGGCAGCGGCAGTCATGACGATGCGACCCACAGTGCCGTTGCCCGTATAGAAAATGTGATCGAAGCGCTGTTCCAACAGCGCAGTGGTTTCGGCAACACCGCCTTCCACCAAGGCCACTGTCGAACTATCGAAATACTTTGGAATCAAGTCTGCTAAGGCTTGCGATGTCGCGGTGGAAACTTCCGACGGCTTCAGAACCACGGTGTTCCCCGCCGCCAGGGCGCCAGCTGCTGGGACTAGAAGTAACTGAATTGGGTAGTTCCAGGGAGCGATCACCAAGACGACACCCAAGGGCTCGGGGATCAATCGAGATTTAGCGGGCATGGTGACTAGGGGAGTGGAAACCCGCACTGGCTTGTTCCACTGCTTCAGATTTTTCAACATCATCTTGATTTCGCCGGTGACAAAAGCAATATCGGTGATGAAGCCTTCAATCTCGGGTTTGCCCAGATCAGTTTTTAGGGCCTTCAAAAAGTGCTCTTCATTTTCCTGCAACATCCGAAGCATTTGCTCCAGTTGGTGACGTCTCCACTCCAGGGGCCGTGTCACACCGGAATTGAATGATGTTCGCAAGTTGTCCACCAAAAGTGTGGCCGCAGATGTATCAAAACTGGGGGGTGTAGCAACAGATGTCATATCCCTATTCTGGCTGACGAA
>JBJOFA010000215.1:0-4128 GCA_046049015.1 Actinomycetota bacterium
GTTGACCGGCGTGGTTTCAGGGAGGGTGACCATCACGACCCGGCAGCGAGTGGGATCTTGCAACATGGACTGAACTTCGATGGCTTGAGAGCGAATGGGTCCACCCCGAATGGTCTCGGCCATCGCTGCCGGAGATTGAAGAAAGCTGATGGCGTGGCCGGCCGCTGGTCCATCAACAATGATCAGGTCGTAGTCACCGTCAGGACCAGTGAGCGAGACGAGATGCTTCAACTTGCCAAGGACCAAGAGATCGTCGAGACCGGGAGCAGCACTGGAAACGATGCCAACAACACCCGTTGAAACCAGTCGCTTAGCCAGCCGGGCCATTCCCTGAGTCGCCAAGTAGTCCTGAAGGGCCTCGGCGGCAGTGATAGTTCGCAGATGGATAAAACCCGTCTTTTTTGGACCAAGGTTCGTATCAATACGAGATCCTTCGTAATCGCTGCCCGCTGTGGGGTCTCCGCCAAGGAGTCCGGCCAGCCCAGTTCGCGAGTCAAGGGTCACAACAAGCACCCGAAGTCCACTGTTGGCTGCTGCCCTTGCCATCGCAGCTTGCCATCGCAGCCGTTACCGTTGTCTTGCCGACACCGCCTTTGCCGGCCACCACAAGCAGCCGCGACATGGTGAACAGTTGGCTCAAATTTTCAGTCTTCGGAGACACTCGTGCGCAGACTAGCGATCCTCTTCATGGCAGTTGGTGCGGTGCTCTCATTCGTTGATGTGGCACATGCGTCATCAGACACTGAAGTCGTCAATGATTCCTCAGCAATCGCTGGGGCTGAAGGTCTGGCCCCGGTCGACGTTCTCCAGGTTTCTGGTCTCATTGACGGGATATTGGTCGACGAGATCGAACGGGCTATTACTCGAGCCGAAACCAATGATGCTCAGGCCCTAATCCTGCAACTGAATTCAAAAGCGGCCTTAGTAGGTCGAGATGAGATGAGGCGCCTGTACGAACTGATTGAAGGGGCTTCGGTGCCCATCGCCATTTGGGTGGGGCCGTCTGGTTCGCGGGCCACCGGACTCGTGGCTCAACTGCTTTCGGCGGCGGATGTGACCGGTATGGCCCCGGGGGCCCGTATCGGCCGCACGGGGACACCACTATCTGACTCAGTCGACTTTGGATCGGCTACCGATGAACTGCGAACGCGGACTCTTGGTTTTCAAGATGCCCGACGTTCGGGAGCATTGAAGTTGGAGATCAGCGATGAAGGTGTGCCAACAATTCGCAATATGGTCTTTGCCCTTGACGGAGTCGTTATTGATGGAGTGGAACTAGACACGGCAGTTGAAACGCTGAATGAGGACGGCACGGTGTCCAATGACATCACCACCGTGCGCTTTCTCAAACTTGGTGTTTGGTCTCAACTTCTGCACACCTCGGCCAGTCCACCGGTGGCGTATCTCTTTTTGATTATTGGTTTGGCTCTGGTGGTCTTTGAATTCTTTACCGCAGGAATTGGAGTAGCCGGCGGCACCGGAGCAGTTTTGCTGCTCTTAGCCTTTTACGGTTTGGGTGAGCTACCCGAACGCGGTTGGGCCCTTGGTTTGATCTTGGCCGCCATGGTTGCTTTTGCCGTGGATGTGCAGGTGGGACTACCGCGTTTTTGGACTGGATTTGGATTAGTGGGATTCACCATCGGTTCTTTATTTCTCTTCCCCGAGTTTGATCAACAAACATTGCGCGTCTCGTGGCTCACCTTGTTGGTTGGCATTGGTGGTATCGCCCTGACTTTTATTTCTGGAATGCCGAGTATGACTCGTACTCGATTTGCAACGCCGACGATCGGGCGCGAACGGCTACTTGGTGAAGTTGGCACGGCTACCACTGATATTGCGCCTGAAGGTGTGATGTATATCGGTACCGCGCAGTGGAAAGCCCGTACGAACCGCGCCACTCCGATTAAGAGTGGAGAGTCTGCTCGAGTTGTATCTATAGACGGTGTGGTACTTGAAGTTGAGCCCGAGACCGGTGGGGCTCGCGACTATCGCGAGCGACGCTCAAAGTCCGATGACGCTGTTTGATTCGGGAAACCTCGAACCTCGCGAACTTCTCCCCGGTGACGGGTCCATGGCGTATCACCGTGGTTTTTATTCATCAATAGATAGTGACGCGCTGATGGCCGAACTTCTTCGTGAAGTGCCATGGGAGGCTCGACCAATAACAGTCTTTGGCCGCACAGTCCTGCAGCCTCGACTGGCCTGCTGGTATGGAGATGTCTCGTATTCCTATTCGGGAATCACTTTGGAGCCCCGGTCTTGGTCGACTCGTTTGGCTGAAGTGAAGGCAAAGGTTGAAGAGTTCACCGGACATCGTTTCAATAGCGTGCTGGCGAATCTTTATCGCAATGGGAATGACTCCATGGGCTGGCATGCTGACGACGAACCCGAATTGGGGGTTGAACCGCTCATCGCCTCAGTCAGTCTCGGGCAGAGGCGTACATTCCGAATCCGTCATCGGGAAACCAAAGAAACAGTCTCCATTGACCTGGAGTCGGGTTCGTTGGTGGTCATGAGTGGCCTTTCACAAAAATGCTGGGTTCATGAAGTTCCCAAAGCCCGGCGCATTACCGAACCGCGGATCAATCTCACGTTTCGGTATGTCTTTCAAGCACCCTGATTATCACGTCAAAAATTTTCGGAGTACAAAAAGTCTGGGATTACAAACGGGGTCCGGCGATGCGCAGGTCGCCTCGGCGCCGAGTGATACCGCGACTATCCAACTCACTAGCTAAGGGAACCGCATGTTTGCGGGTGATGCCCAACGCATCACGGAATTGCGAAAGTGTAAATCCTTCCGAGTGCACGACCAAAAGTTCGCGAGCGGCGGCATGAGCTTGATCGATGGCCAGGTGATGGAACCACAAATCATCACGTTCAAAGAGAAGGCCTCGCTGTTGAAGACGTCGCAGGTCAGATGTCGATATATCTGTAGGAGGTTGAGGGGCACAGCCTTGGTCGGCTAGTTGTTTCAGGACGGGATGGTTCAGGAGGGGATCGTGGAGGCCTCGAAGGATTGCTCGATTATCCGAGATCTCTACGGTGTCAAGAATGCTCACGATCAATCGACTCTGGTCATCGAATGACGCAAGATCGACTCCAGTGGCGCCAGCGCTACGCACCTGCTCTTCAACACGCTGACAGGCCTGAGTGAGTTCGTCTGGTGACACCACCCAGGAGCCAATGGTCGGTTCAACCTGCTCTCCGGTCAGTCGCCGGAGGTCTTCGGCAAGGACCCAACCTCGTTCGGAAATGACCCGGTCCAGAGATCGATTTGGCTGCGCCGTCATCGGAGAGAGTTGGGGGTCGACATCAAGAACTTCTCCACCACCAACGGTTTCTGATCGACCACTCTCGCGCAAGATAAAGCGATCACCGGGGAGCAGGGGAATACCTCTGCTCATTTTGATGCGAACATTTTGTCGAGTGCCCGGATTGATTGATTCTGGTCCGAGAACTCGAATTCGAACCGGAATCTCATCAGAACCAATATGTAATGAGTACGCCCCTCGGCGAGAAACCGCATGATCAAGAGATGACAAGACAGAAAGTTCCGCATCAAAGCACTCGGTCACAAACCACTGATCGGCTTTGATGACCACATGGCCCCGAACAATGTCGTGATGATCAATACCAGCGATATTCAAGGCCACCCGATTTCCGGGACCAATCGTTTCTACCGATTGACCGAGGGTTTGTATGGCCCGAATACGGCCAGTAGCGCCAGTGGGTGTGATGAAAATCTGATCGCCAACCTGAAATGAACCGTGAGTGAGTGTGCCAGTCACCACTGTTCCACTTCCCTTGGCCGCGAAAATTCGGTCTACGAAGAGACGCGGGCGCGAATGGTCGGGTGATGGAGATGAAGTATGAGCAAGATCGTCCAAAGCGCTTACCAGATCACTAATTCCTTCACCACTGACGGTGGAGACTCCAATGATCGGTGCATCGGCGAGAGACGTCTCGCGGATTTGATCAGCAATTTCCAAGGCCATGAGTTGGGCGTCATCGCTCGAGCAAAGGTCCACCTTGGTAAGCGCAATAACACCGCGCTCAATTCCCAAAAGATCGAGAATGCGAAGGTGTTCCTCGGTTTGGGGCATCCAACCTTCGCGGGCATCAACCACT
>JBJOFA010000216.1:0-3649 GCA_046049015.1 Actinomycetota bacterium
TCTTGGCCTTGCCGACATAGATCACCCGTCCATGGGTGTCTTTAAAGAGATACGAACCCGGCAATTCGGGGATCGTGCCACTTTCGGGCCGGCGAACCATGCGATCAGCCTAAATGCGTTCCGTCAGCCGACCACGGACGGCCCGTTCACCGGCGGGCTCGTTCGGGTGCGAGTAAACCAAACCACTACTAATAAGACCGCCGCAGCAACTGCAGACATATCGGCCAGGACATGGAAGCCCCACTCCTGCTTAATGAATCCCGAGGCGAAGGCTGCCAATCCCCCACACAGGCTCATCGACAGATCTGCAGTTCCCTGCACTTCAACTTTCATATCTGGGCGCACCGATTCACTCACCAGCGTGGTACCAGCGATGAGGCCAACACTCCAACCGATACCAAGCAACAACAACCCCACGAACATCAGGCCTGTCACATACCCCGCTACCACTGTCGAAATGATGCCCAGTCCTAAAATCACTGCACCCACTTCAAGCGAGCGCAGATGTCCGAACCGGTCGGTCAAACGTCCGATGACTGGGGAGAAGCCGTACATACCCACGATGTGCACCGCCACCACCAAAGCCGAGAGATCGGCATGCCCGTGATCTTTCATATGCGGCGGAGTCATGGTCATGACTGCCACCATGGTCGCCTGCGAGACAACCATTGCTGCCAATCCGGCTTTGGCCAAACGTGATTCGCCGATAGCCCGAAAAGCCACGCGCACCTGCACTCGAAGGTTCACTTTGAGACCAACTATCGAGGTTCCTCCACTGACCACCAGCGGATCCGGGCGCAAGCGAATCGCGGCCACGACTCCAGAAATCGCAAACAACACGGCAGCGGCAGCGAAAGGACCAACCAATCGCGAGAGGCCAAGACTTTCGGCCACATTCTTTTCCAAGGGTGTTAAGAGTGGCCCGAAGACCGCCCCCAAAGTTCCAACCCACACCACCGAGGCGATGGCCGAAGCTTTCATTTCTGCGGGGGCCAGATCAGCAGCGGCATATCGACTCTGCAAGGCGCCCGCCTGACCGGTACCAAACAAGAGCATTCCGGCAATGAATAACGTGAGTGAACCAATTTCGCCGCCAATTGCAGCAATCGTCGCTCCCATGGCACCGATAGCGAAGGCGGTCACCAAGGCAGGCCGGCGACCCCGACGGCGCATCATGGCCGCCAATGGAACAGCGGTGGCAGCAGCCCCGAGAGTCGCACCAGCATTGCCAACTCCCGCCAGGCTGTCCGAGCCCACCAAATCAGAGGCCAAAAGGGCTACAACCGCAACTACTCCCGAAACAGCCGCTTGTCCGGGTATTTGCATGAACCGTAACGAACGTACGGTTCGGCGCTGCAAAAGAGCGTGATCCACGTCAACTCAAACTGTCAAAAGTGGTTTCAGGAAAAGCCCGGTGTAACTACCTTCAACGTCCGCAACGGTTTCTGGTGTTCCTTCGGCCACGATTCGACCGCCACCCGATCCTCCTTCGGGACCAAGATCAATGAGCCAATCTGCGGTCTTAATCACGTCCAAGTTGTGTTCAATGACCAAAACCGTATTGCCCTGATCGACGAGTCGTGACAGCACGGTAAGGAGACGACGAACATCTTCGAAATGAAGACCAGTTGTCGGTTCGTCCAAGAGGTAGATCGTGTGGCCCGTACTACGTTTGGCTAATTCGGCAGCCAACTTGACTCGCTGCGCCTCACCACCGGACAAGGTGGGGGCCGATTGACCTAGGCGAACATAACCCAAACCAACATCAACCAAAGTTTGCATATGACGGGCAATCACCGGCTGATTGGCGAAAAAATCCACAGCTTCGGAAATGGGCATATCCAAGACTTCGGCAATATTTTTGCCTTTAAAGGCGATATCCAGGGTGTCCCGGTTATAGCGAGCTCCTTTGCATACCTCGCAAGGAACGTACACATCAGGGAGGAAGTGCATTTCAATTTTGATGTTTCCATCTCCCGAACATGCCTCGCATCGACCACCCTGGACATTGAAAGAAAATCGGCCCGGCATGTACCCACGTACTTTGGCTTCAGCAGTAGTAGCAAACAATTTTCGAATATTGTCGAAGACACCGGTGTACGTTGCCGGATTTGATCGCGGGGTCCGCCCAATAGGCGACTGATCCATATCGATGACCTTGTCAAGATGCTCGATGCCGTTGATCCGTTTATGTTTACCGGGAGCGTCTTTTGACTTATAGATCCGCTGCATCAGCACTGGCAGCAGAATGTCGCGCACCAGTGTGCTCTTTCCACTGCCGGAGACTCCGGTTACGGCCACAAAGCAACCGAGCGGAATCTGGGCGGTTACATCCTGCAGGTTATGTTCACGAGCCCCGACAATCTCCAGCCAATCGTTTCCAGGACTGCGACGAGATTGCGGTACGGGAATGCTCTTCTTGCCAGCCAGGTATTGACCAGTAACGGACTCTTTGATCTTCAAAATGCCCTTGACCGAACCGCTGTACACAACTTCTCCGCCGTGTTCACCGGCTCCTGGGCCAATATCAACGATCCAATCGCTTTCACGAATGGTTTCTTCGTCGTGCTCGACAATGAGCACTGTGTTCCCCAGATCACGCAAGCGCAACAGAGTGTCGATGAGACGCCGATTATCGCGCTGATGGAGACCGATTGAAGGCTCATCAAGCACATAAAGCGTCCCGACTAGTCCCGAACCAATCTGACTTGCCAAACGAATACGTTGGGCTTCACCGCCGGCCAAAGTACCTGCAGACCGCGACAAGCTGAGATAGTCAAGTCCAACATCGAGCAAGAAACCAAGTCGGGCATTGATCTCTTTCACCACTCGCTCTGCAATGATTCGCTCGCGATCGCTCAACTCCAAGGAGGCCAAGAACCGAGCCGACTCTCCAATGGGCATATCGCACACTTCCGAGATGTGCTTTCCATTGATAGTGACCGCCAAGGTTGCCGGCTTCAATCGGGCTCCGGCACAGGCTGAACACGGCACCAGGCGCATGTAGCCCTCATATTGCTCACGACTCCAATCACTTTCAGCGCTTTCATGACGACGTTTGATCCAGGGGATGACCCCTTCAAATGTGGTGTTGAATTGTCGGGCCCGGCCGTATCGATTTTTGAAGCGGACCGTGATGTTGCCCGGCAAACCATGCAAAACAAGTTTTTGTGTTTTGGCGGTGAGTTTGTTCCAGGGCTTATCAAGGTCGATTTTGTTGTCAGCGGCCACAGATTCCAGGATGCGGTTGAAAAAACCAGTACTTGCGCTGCGCCATGGAGCGATAGCCCCCTCATTCAGCGATAGGTCGCCATCTGGAATAACCAATTCAGGATCGACTTCAAAAGTCGTTCCCAATCCATCGCACGTCTCGCATGCACCAAACGGAGAGTTGAAAGAAAAGTTACGGGGAGCCGGTTCATCAAATGACAGATCGCATTTTGGACAGGCCAAATGCTGGCTGAAAGTCAAAGTCTCATCATCTTCGCCGCCACCGACGATCTCTATCGCCGCCACCCCTTCGGCCAACTTCAAGGCCGTCTCCAAACTGTCAGTCAGTCGACGCTCGATCCCGTCTTTACGAACGAGCCGATCGACAACTATGTCAATGGAATGTTGCTCGTAGCGGGCCAACTTCGCATCTCGGCCA
>JBJOFA010000217.1:0-3648 GCA_046049015.1 Actinomycetota bacterium
AACTGCCCGCTCACAAAAGTCGTCCTCGGATCGTCGGACCCGGTCATCGGCCGCCCATGGGCGCGCCCAGGCGACACGCCAAGGTCAACCGGTGAAAATTTGGCGAGTTGGGCCATCGCGACGGCGCTTTCAGTGGTTGGCCGGCAGTGCAATTGTGGTGATGGTGTGTCTGGTTCTACGAAGCGCCGACATTCAAGTTGTTCGCGGTGCCGATCTGCGCGCCGATGGTGTGAATCAACGAGAGTCATATGTCAAAGTTCCAGCGGCTCGTGGCTCCATATTCGATCGCGATGGCAACGAATTAGCCGTCACTGTTCCGGCTCTTTCGCTTTATGCCAATCCACAGGCAATTGTGGACCCTGTGGCCAGTGCACGGGTGTTGGCTCAAATGTTGGGATTAGACCTGGTTTCAGAAGGCGAACTGGCGGCCAAATTGGCGAATCGATCGTCAACATTTGTCTACGTGCAACGATTTGTGGATCCAGCACTAGTGGAGTCGGTCTTGGCACTACAACTCAGCGGTATAAACAGCGTCACTGAACCCAAGCGTGTTCAAGTAGCGGGCACCTTGGCCCGCAATGTGATTGGTCGAACAGATCCCTTTGGCGAGGGATCAACGGGACTTGAATTGCAGTACGACAAGATTCTGCGCGGCGTAGATGGTCGTACGGTTCGAGATTCTTCCCGTGGTCGCAGCATGCCTGGAACCTCACGGACCCTGACGGAAGCTCGTCCTGGAACAGACTTGGTTTTGACCATTGATCGCTCGATGCAATTCCAAACTGAACAAGCTCTCATTGCCCGGGTCAGCGAACTCAAGGCTCGAGGTGGAAACGCAGTCATCATGGATACCGCCACTGGCGAGGTGTTGGCCATTGTGAGTGTTCGTCGCGATGTGGATGGCCAAGTTTCTGTCACAAATGGCAACTTGGCGGCTGTTGAGTCCTATGAACCCGGATCAGTAGCAAAGATTTTTAGTATTGCGGCGGCGATTGATTCGGGAACCGCTACTCCGGCGACGACCTATGAAGTCCCCGGGGTATATGAATTCGACCCTGGCACCGAATTCGCAATGACGATTACCGACGCCTATCCCCATGACTTGCAAACAATGTCATTGCGCGACGTCATCGTGGACTCATCAAATATTGGAACATTGATGGCTGCAGAGCCGATGGGTTCACAACGGCTCTACGACTACCTGGTGGATTTCGGATTCGGCAAGTTGACCGATATCGATTTTCCAGGTGAGAGTTCCGGAGTTTTGAAACCAGCCAAGAAATGGCAAGGATCAGAAAATGCCACGGTCACTTACGGGTATGGCTTTTCGGCAACGTCATTGCAACTCGTCTCGGCAGTGAATGCAGTGGCTAACGGAGGAACCTATGTTTCCCCACGATTTATTAAGGCCACAATTGATGAAGATGGCTCGCTATGGGACACGCCCATCGGGACCACCCGTCGAGTCGTTTCCGAGGCGACCGCTGAAGTCATGGCTGAGCTTTTGAAGGCTGTTGTCTGCGAAGGTACTGGTGAACGTGCCCGGGTAACAGGCCTTTCGGTTGCCGGGAAGACGGGAACTGGCTACAAGATCCAAGACAACGGGACCTATCAGAGCGACTCTGGATCGCGGGCCTATTTTGCGACTTTTGTCGGTTTCGTCCCGGCCTACGATCCAGTCGTCACCATCCTCGTCTCAATTGACGAACCGGATCCCTCAAGTCGTGACCGATTTGGTGGAACCGCAGCAGCTCCCGTCTTTGCCAAATTGGCGGAGATGACTGTTCACGAGCGCTCAATTGAGCCCGCTGTTGGCGATAACGGTTGCGACTTAGCGCCATGAATCCATTGAGTTCGATGCGCCTGAACGATCTCTTAGCTCGGCTCAGCTCGGTGTCGTATCACGTTCACGGTTCAGCAGGTGACTGTTACGTAACTGGTATCACGCATGACTCGCGACGCATCAATGCCGGTTGGATTTTCTGTTGTGTGGCCGGTGAACGTCATGACGGCCATAGTTTTGCGTCTACTGCTGTAGCAAACGGTGCAACCGCTCTCTTGGTCGATCATGTGATCGCAGAAATTCCCGACCAAGTTCCTCAAATCGTGGTTGAGAATGTGCGCTCGGCGATGGGTTGGCTGGCGGCAGCGTTGTATGGCAATCCTTCACAGAGAATGACCATTGTCGGCATAACGGGAACCAATGGAAAGACGACTACGGCAAATTTGCTCGCTTCAATTTTGCAGCATTCTGGAATCCAGACCGAAGTCGTGGGCACTTTGCAGGGTCGCTATACAACTCCAGAGAGCCCGGAACTTCAAGAGTTGCTGGCAGGTTTAGTGAGTGCCGGGAAGAGAGCAGTGTCGATGGAGGTGTCGTCCCATGCTTTGTCTTATGGGAGGGTGATCGGCACGACTTTTGCCGCAGGAGTCTTCACCAACCTTGGCCGAGATCACTTGGACTTCCATCGAACGCAGGAGGCCTATTTCGCCGCCAAAGCACGACTCTTCGAACCCGATCTTGTTGCCGTTGGTGTGGTGAACGCTGATGATCCATTCGGACGGCAACTCCTGGATATTGGTCACGTACCCATGACTGCCTTTGGGCGTAATGATGCCCAGGATGTCGAGGTTGGTATTCATGGTCATGAATTCACATGGTCTGGCACTCGAATTAAAGTTCGAATCGGCGGCTCTATGAACCTGATGAATTCCTTAGCCGCCGCTACGACAGCACGAGAGCTGGGAATCAATATTGCTGATATTGCCTCAGGATTAGAAGCAGCCGAACCAGTTCCGGGCCGGTTTGAACGTATTGACGAGGGTCAAGACTTTACGGTTCTGGTTGATTACGCCCACACTCCCGATGGATTATCAGAATTACTACGGTCGGTTCGAGTACTGAGCGAAGTCAATCGCGTCATTTTAGTTTTCGGCTGCGGTGGCGACCGGGACAAGATGAAGCGCCCCATGATGGGTGAAGTTGCCGCCACGTTGGCTGACAAAGTGGTGGTTACCTCGGATAACCCTCGCTCTGAAGATCCTGAAGCCATTATTGCTTCGATTGTTGCCGGCGTTCCCGATCATATGCGTCATCGACTGTTGGACACTGAGCCTGATCGTGGTCGAGCAATCGCACGCGCAATTGGGCATGCTCAGGCCGGTGATGTCGTTCTCATCACCGGCAAAGGGCATGAGACAACGCAGACTGTTGGGGAAGAGGTATTACCCTTCGATGATCGCCTTATTGCGCGCGAGATTCTGAGGAGTTCGAAATGATTGCCGTGATGATTGCCGGAGCCACGGCCATGCTTTTTTCCCTTGCTGGCACTCGTTTCCTTGTATCTTTCTTTCGCTTTCGGGGCAAGGGTCAACCTATTCTCGGCAAAGAAGACCATGGTCCAGAGCATCATCAGGCCAAGGCAGGCACTCCAACTATGGGAGGAATAGCCATCATCATTTCGGCGGTGATTGGCTGGGTTGCTGCTCATCTACGAGATGGCTTGGCCTTTTCTAATCAGGCCATGATTATTTGGATCGGCATTTTGTTGATGGCCGCCATGGGATTGCTTGATGACGTCATCAAAGTCAATAAAGGTCACAACCGCGGCATCTTTTGGAAGAAAAAGGGCTATCTCACCTTCGCTA
>JBJOFA010000218.1:0-3631 GCA_046049015.1 Actinomycetota bacterium
GACCTGGTGCTCCTGGCAAGGAAATGGTCCGGACCCCAGCCACGGCTCGGCGGGAATCGGCTCCCCACAAAGTCGATTCGAAGGATCTGATCGCCAGGCACGAGGACGACTGATCAAAGTGTTGGGTCAACGAAACGTGGATTTCGATGAGGTGAGCGACATCATGGATCGGCCCCAATCTACTGCGGAGCGTTTAGTGGCAGCTTTGGTTCAAGATGGTCTGATTCGAGTAGAGGGCCGCAACATCATGTTGTGAGAGATGTCTTGATAACTGTCGCGGGATTGTCTCAAGCGGTGTGGACGTAAATCGTGTCGGTAACCGAACGAGGTGAAGTCCGTGACAGACAAATCACTAAAAGGTCGCCGTCGGCGCAATAACCCGCAGCTTTGGCCGACGCCACCGCTTGGGCAATGGCGTCATCAGTACTTCGGGGACGAGAGGCGATCACCGAACGCACTCCGTACCTGATCATGAGGCGAGTAGCGACACGAGGATCTGCAGTAGCGCCGATGATTGGCACCGGTGGGCGACAGGCCGAAACAAGTTCGGCATTGTGGCCCGTGAAAGTGATGGCCAAGATGGCCTTGGCCCGGAGTCGAGAAGCCAGAGCGGCCGCCGAGGCGGCCACTGCGGCCAAGTCGGGATTCGTATCGGCGAAGGGAGATCGGACCCGGTCAACGGTGTCGGCTTCGGTGAGGATGGCGGCCATAGCTCGAACACTGCTTAAGGGATCGTGACCAATAGCGGTTTCCGCCGAAAGCATGACCCCGTCAAAACCATCGCGAACGGCATTAGTGACATCGGAAACCTCGGCTCGAGTTGGCCGAGATCCGCTAATCATCGATTCCAACATCTCAGTAGCGCAGATAGAGACGATGCCAGCCCGCATTGCTGCTTCGGCAATGGTTCGTTGCACCACGGGCAGGCGCGCAAAGGGTATTTCCACCCCGAGATCACCTCGTGCTGCCATGACGCCGTCGGAAACTGCACAGATTTCATCGAGTACCTCGAGGGCCTGAGGTCGTTCAATTTTGGCCATGATGCGCATGTTGTCGGGCAACATGGCGCGAGCTTCCAAAACATCTTCGGGCCGTTGCACAAATGACAGGGCTATCCAGTCGGCTCCTGCTTCCACCGCCGCGGCCATATCGGCTCGGTCCTTGTCGGAGTACATCTGAACCTGTACATCAGTATCCGGCAGATTCACACCTCTTCGACCAGTTGCTAGTCCCGGATTGATGACTTCGGCTCGAACATGATGGGCCTCGACGTTGAGAGCCCGAAGTTCGATGCGACCGTCGTTGATAAGAATGCGTTCGCCCTTTTTAACTCCGATGGCTTGCGGATTGAATCCAACATGGGGACCAGGACCATGGCCTTGTTCGTAGAGATCGATTTCGGATCCGGTGGCATCGATACCGTCGATCAAGCGTAATTTCGGTCCTTGGATATCAACCAATATCCCCACATGGGGCGACTGCTGCCGGGCCGATCGAACTGATGCTGCGACATCTGAAGTTGAGAGGTGAGAGCAGTTAATGCGAACCACTGCCACACCTGCACCGACAAGGTCTAAGACCCGGTCCTGGCTGGCGGGTCCAAGGGTGGCCACAATCTTGGTACGGCGCATGAAACCATCATGCCCGTTTCTTTGCGCCGATGTTGTTGGTTTTTGTCAGCGACGCGTGACAGCGGCAACTATTTCGACAAGGGCTGCATCCGCGTAGGCCCGCATCTCGTCATCAGTTCGATCCTGAATGGGATGCGGAGTAAACACTCTCGCCACATCGGGAAAGCCCAGGGAGAGAGATTGGGCATCGGCAGCAGAGACGAACTCGGCCGAGGCGACAAAAACCGAAGGAATGCCTCGGCGTTCAAGATCAACAATGTCGTGCACACTGCACGACGTGCAACTGCCTCAATCAGCAAGGGCTTCGATGACGACCTGGCACTGGATGGCAATTTCATGGCGGAGATCTACTGGTGCAGGTTTGGTGAAAGTTGGCTTTTTGAATCGACGGACATCAGCGCCCATTTCGGAGAGCCGCTCTTCGAGCCGGTCGAGAAAAACGTCTCCTCGAGCTTTGGAAATATCAAGAAGGCCTACAGTCAGGCCATTCAAAGAAGTAGGTCGACCGACGCGCTCCATCTTGGTGGCGCGTCGTTCATTTGTTGGATCGAGAAGAGTCTTCACCTCTGGACCTCCTTGGTCACTGGCTGGCTACCGACATCGCCGTTGGCCCACCCACCAATGATGGCAGAAAAGAGCCCCGCACCCCCACCGGCGTGCACCAGCAAAATACCCCCGGGTCGGAATTTCGGGAGGATGGCGTCTTTGAGATGGGCGGGAATACCTTCGGCGATACCGCCAGCACCACGCACCAGCTCATCACCGGGAATTTGTAGCCGGCTGTGGAGTTCATCGAGAACTCTTTGACGATCCCAGTTGTGTTCGGCGAAAACTCGGGCATGTTCCGGTCCGACCACCAAGATGGCGTCGAAGGCCAAGATTGATTTGGGGTTGTGCAGGGTTCGTAAGCAAGCTGCGAATGTATTGACCAAACTCTCGGGATCGCGGGCCAGTTGATCCACCACGCAGCGGGGGCCTTCGCCGGGGAAAACTGTGATGGCGTCGGTGTCGGCAGCGATGCCACGACTCACTGCCAGGCTGGTCCAAGGTGAGCCGGGTTCATCCTCGGCGAAGCAAAAGGAAATTTTGCCGGGATTGCCATGGGTTGCTCGATCAACTTCTCCGGGACGCCCACCACCGACATTGCGCACGATGAGTTGTAAGGCTCGTCCAATAGTCATATTGGCCCGGTTCCCTTGACCGAACACGTTCATTCCGCTGTTCATGCCAATCGCTCGGGTACCAGGTCCGTTACACACCAAGACTGGTCCCACCGGCATTGTGGTGGCTAGTACTCCGTGAATGTTGAATGTTTCATTGCACACTGCTTCAACTGCGGTGATGACCCACGGTAAATATTCTGGTCGACAGCCGGCCATGACCGCATTGATGGCGATTTTCTCGACGGTGATTTCAACGAGATCAGGTGGTACGACGGCCACGATGTCGGACGGGGAGCGTGTCGTTCCCTGCAACATCCGCATGACGCGTTCTTCAGTGGGGGGAATGACGGGAAGTCCGTCGGTCCATCCTCGATCAAACATGGCTTCGAATTCATCTTCGGCATCGGCAACATCGACGCGTCGTGCTGCGAGCGAAGTGCCTGAAAAAAGAGCCCGCAATTGATCAACTCGATCGGGATCCACACTGAGACTTCCACAGCCCGGGCGCCAGTCAGGGAGACCTGCGCCGAGTCCGTTAAGACCGCTGATCTTTTCCCAATCTGGTCGACTCCATCCCACGGTGCGTTCTACCTCGTGGCCATTTAGAACACGGATGACCGTGGGAACTGTTTCGATGTCGTAGTGCCAACTGATTGAAAGGTCGGCATCATGAATCGGCGAAAGCGATTCAGGGAACGCTGGATCATCTTGCACGTAGACAGTGACCGGAAGAGTTCCATCAATGAGTTGTTCAATGACGGGAACGACTATGCGACAGGTTTCGCATTCTCGTTTGACAATGACCACTAAGCCTTCGGGGAGTTTGGGCTGACTCAT
>JBJOFA010000219.1:0-3627 GCA_046049015.1 Actinomycetota bacterium
GTTCTACTGCGGCAAACGATCCGCGACCATCTGCGTCGTTCTCGGCCCGGAAAAATTCTCAATGTATTTCAGCGAATACACCTCCGGTTTTTCCGAGCCTGCGGCCTCGCAGTTGGCCGCGTCTCCTTCGCCTCGTCACGAAGGCAATGTCGGACAGGCTCCCAGAGTCCAGAGATGAACGGTACACCTATCGCTTGCGAGTTGTGTCGAAGTTATACCCAAGGGTCCAAAGATACATATTGTCCGTATCCCCCGTCCCCCTCGCCGGATTGCTGTTATATCGTGTCGTGACTTGGAAGCCGCTCACAAGGCCCTCGAAAATCTTAAACCGCACACCGTTGTCCATTGTGAGGTAATAATTCTTGGTGTTTTGCAGTGACGGGTAGAACTCACTGAAATGGTACAGCGTGACTCGCTCGTCAAGCAGCGGCCAGTTGAACTTTACGGACCCGCGGCCACGAGTTGAGGCGCCGTCGTTACCCATCCGGAAATCTTCGTTGAAGTAGGAGATACCGGCTTCCGCATAGAGCGTCATGTCCTTGAGGATGCCGCTGAAATCGCCTCGGTCGACAAATTGGTAGCCGGGGCCGGTCGCGAGGGCGGTTCGCATCTTAAGATCCTGGAACGTATCGCTTTCAAAGTAGGCAGATGCGAACCAGAAAAAACGTTTGGTGAGAAAAAAGTCCAGCTTAATCGTCCCGCGCGCATTCCGAGCAATGAGGACGTTGGCGTTGTCACCATAGACGTAGCGGCCGTTGATCGACAGGCGGAGCTGCTCACTCCGGGCCACAAAGTCTCCGAGCAGGCTGGCATTTCTCAGATGGCTGTTCCCGGTTGTTTGCGAAAACCCGCCTGTTAAACTGCCCGCATAGATCACCGGCGGCTGCATGACAGGGTTGACCGAGGTGACCGAGTCCATCGGGACTGTGAGCGTTCCCTGCATCGGTTCTGCCTTGAGGCGCAAGGTGCCAGGCTCTCCAGCCTCGGCCGTTCCGATAAGGGTCGTACCCTCTTTCAAATGAAATGGAATCGGGTGTGAGACTGTGAGCTTACTGACTTCGGCCCACTTGAGCTTGATGATCGCTCCAGCCGAAACGCTCTTGATCTCAAGAATACCACCGTCCATTCCCACCACTTCTCCATAGATCACGCTGCCGTCCTTCAACGTCACCACGTCGAGTGGTGCGGGAGCTACTGTGGTAGCCGCAATCGCTGGAGTATCAGCGGCCGAAACAAGTCTCGGCGTCATGAGACAAGCCAAAAGAATAAGAAGCCAGAATCCCTGCTTCATCGAACCCTCCCCATGAAAATAATTACATTATTACCGAGAGCGCATGGTTCTCAAGCAGGAAACGATGACGACATGATGAATGGCAAAACAATCTTCATGCGCGCCGCGCGTATGTTGGCGCAGTGAAGCAAAGTCAATGCCGTTGGTATGGATCGGCCAATTTCATTGAAAATACCTACGTTGCGGGCTTTGGCATATACATGAGAGGAGGCATTGTCCTGCATCCGTGTGGCTGATTTGATCTTGCGGAGGGCATTTCGCCACAGAGCGACGGCGAAAGAATTGGGTCAACTTCGAATACGGAGGGAAGATGGGTGCGGAGAGTGCGCTGGCCGTGGGTAGGGGATGGTCAGCTACTTTTCACTCGCGCTTCTCCTATCGTCCCAGGAGTCCTTTCAGAAAGTCCTGGCCTTTTCGCTTGAGGTCATCCGGTTTAGTCGAGCCTTTGAGCAGATCGCCCAATGCTTCTTTGACTTTCTCCTGCACCTGTTCCTGAACCTTGCCCGCCAAGGCTTTCGAATCCACTCCATACAACGGTGCTCGCACGGTTCCGGTGATCAGCAAGGGCACACTCAACCGTCCTCCGACGAGCGCGAGTCTAACGGCCGGGGACGAACCAGCGATTTTCTGACTGAGGGCTTGCGACAGATTCAGCTTCACCTTGAGGTTTACGGTTTGATCAAAGCCGATAATTCCCTCTCCCGTGGCTTGAAAGTCGTGGCTGTCTATCAGCAGCCGTTGGACGTTGATGATGCCCGCCTTAACCGCCAGGTCCGTCTCGATCGTCGAGAAGACCGTGGCCGTCACATTGTCTGGTGACAGGCCGACGACCTGGAGGCGCGAGAGCGCTTCCTGTATCAGATTGACACCCTCGATCTTGCCGTCCCTTACCGCTACATGACCAACGCTCTCCAGCGCTTTGGTCAAATCCTGCAGAGAGAATCCCCGTCCGCCCATGGTGAAGTCCATGCCGGCCGTTCCACTGATCGCGACTTGATCCGAACCAAGTGCGTCGAGTGCCGGACCGAGCTGGAGGCCTTGCACGATGACCTTCCCACTGAATGGTGGTGCCGCTGGGTCCAGCGTTATTCCCGCCTGGGCCTTTGTGTGTCCACCAAAGAGTTGAAACGATAAATTGTTGACCCGAGCCTCTTGCCCCTTCAATTCTACAGCTATTTGCACGTCCTTGATGTCGACTGGTTTTTTAAGCGACAGGGCCAGCGGCACATCAGCCGTGTTGATAGTCGGCGACGTGAGGTTGATGTTGGCGCGCCCACCGACGACCGTGCCCTTGACGTTCAGGACGGAGTTTCCCAGCACGACATCGAGTCCGAGGTCTGTCACGTCCGCGAGTTCCAATGGCTGGACTCCTTGCGGTAACGGGAATTTGGTCTTCGCCGTGACATGAACATTCTTCACGGTTACTGGCTTGGCCAGCGGCAGGGCTATTGGCGCATCGGCCGTGTTGATCAGGGGAGATGTGAGCGTCGCGTTCAGGCTCCCGCCCACGAGACTACCCTTGAGGGCCATCGCAATCTTGCCCAGGCTGAGGTCGAAGGCGAACTGTTTCATATCAAGCGTATCGACAAGCGGGCCGAACGAGCCGTCCAGTTTTACTGGAATATTGTGGGGCTGCACGGTTGCAGCGAGATGCAGGGTTGGGGTCTCGCCCAGATGCACGGATGTGAGCAGCCCATCGAGATCGCTGATCCGGTATTCCGTTGGTTTCGGCGTGGATTCGTCGCGATAGGTGAGGGTGCCCCCTGTGATAGAGACGCGGTCCACCGCCAGCAGGGCAAGCACTTGCAGTGGATTGCCGGTTGGTTGTGATGAAGCCTCGGGTTGGCCGGGTGAAGATGTTGCCGGGGCCTTCGGCCCGATCGTCGAGAGGTTCATCTCGCCCTTGCGGTTCTTAATGATGGTGATGAGCGGATCTCGTAGTGTGATCTCTTCAACTTCGACCTTCTTACTCAGGAGCGGCATCAGTTTTACGCCTATGTCAAGCGAAGTGAGTGACGCAAAGGGGCCGGAGCCAAATGCGGGATCATCCTGCACCGTGAGCCCCGCCACACGAACACCGATACGGGGCCAAATGGTCAAGCGGATGTCGGTGCACACCCAGTTTGTCTTCATCTCGCACAACAAGATCGCCATGGAAATGGCCCAGCAGCTCATCGGCGTGACCATGCAGGAACAGGGTGTGTCGCGTATCGTAGAAGTGGATATGGAAGAGGCCTTGCGCCTCGCTGACAACAAGGAAGCGGCCTGACCATGGTTCTGAGCGAACTCCATATGGCACTCATCGGCGCCGGCGTCGCAGCCGTCACGGCAATCTG
>JBJOFA010000220.1:0-3602 GCA_046049015.1 Actinomycetota bacterium
ATCAGTACGGGATCCACGCCGACTAAACAGTTGTCAACGATTCGGGCTCGGGGCTTTAAACCAAGTTCGTTGGCTTTTTCCAAAGTCATCATCAAGATTGCTCCGGCCCCATCGGAAATTTGAGATGAGTTGCCCGCAGTATGTACACCGTTTTCGCGAGCTACGGGCTTTAGGGTCTGCAACTTTTCAAGAGTCGTCTCTCGCATGCCTTCATCGCGCTTCACAGTATGGAAAGTTCCTGTGGGCTTACCTTCTTCATCAAGATCGGGGGCTTGTACTTCAACGTACTGCCCATCAAAACGACCCTCGGCCCAAGCCCGAGCGGCACGCTCTTGGGAAGCGAGTCCGAAGGCATCGGTATCGGCACGAGTGATATTCCATTTATCGGCGATGCGCTCGGCGCCTTCAAATTGAGTGGTGAATTCGTAATGCTCGAAGTAGCTCTTACTCACTGGCGTGCCCAGGCCAAGACGCTTATCAGAGTTGCTGCCGATGGGGACGCGGCTCATTGATTCCACGCCACAAGCCATGGCAATGTCCACGACTCCGGAGGCCACCAGCGAGGCTGCTAATCCGGTGGCCTGTTGGCTTGACCCGCACTGGGTGTCCACGGTGGTGCAAGCCGTGGTCATTGGCAGACCTGCTGAAAGCCAAGCAGTTCGGCCGATGTTGAAGCTTTGTGCTCCCACTTGGCTGACGGTTCCGCTGACTACTTGTTCAACGAGGGCTGGATCGATGCCGGTCCGTTCAATGAGAGCTTTTTGTACCACTCCAAGAAGATCGGCTGGGTGAAGTGATGAGAGCCCTCCGTTTCGTCGGCCGACTGGGGTGCGAACCGCATCAACGATGACCACGGTGCGCCCGGAAAACGAGGAGGCTGGAGACTTGGCGTTAGACATAGAGGGCATCTTAGGGTCATGCTGTGAAGGTGACCGACTCGGTATCTCGCCTCAGCAAATTCATTCCCACCGCCACCGTGCCCGACACTGTGGCGGGCCATCGCTATTTCCACGTCGTGGACAGTCGGGTGTGGGAACACGTTGAACCCGTGGACCCTGAATACCCCCGACATTTTTTGGGACTTTTAGAGGGTGTGGCCTGCTGGGGTATTGACGTCCCTGGGGGCCATGATCCCTCGGATGGTGGGGCCCTCGATCTTTATAGCTATTTCGGCCGGGCCACCGAAGAGGATTGGTTGGTGGCTGGTCGGGCGGTACAGATCGTCGATTGGGGTCGTACCCATCGTTTCTGTGGTCGATGTGGAACATCAACTGAACCAGCCGCTGGCGAAAGGGCTATGCGCTGTCCTAAATGTCGGCTTATGAACTTCCCCCGACTTGCGCCAGCAATGATCACTTTGGTCACCCGCGGCGAACCGGGCCGAAGCCAAGAGGCACTCTTGGCGCGTGGTGTGCAATTTCCGGTACCGATGTACAGCTGTCTGGCTGGGTTCGTTGAACCAGGTGAAACGCTTGAGGGAGCAGTTATTCGCGAAGTTCGCGAGGAGGTAGGGGTTCAAGTCGGCGATGTTCGCTATGTCGGTAGTCAGCCCTGGCCTTTCCCCCACAGCCTGATGCTGGGATTTCGAGCGCAGTGGTTGGAGGGCGACATTGTCTGCGATCCGACCGAGATCATGGATGCCAACTGGTATCGCAAGGACGAATTGCCGTCTATTCCCCCTGGAATCTCGATAGCCCGCAAATTGATTGATGCTTGGGTTCGCGAACCATCCTGAAGTCTTCTTGCGGGTTGAACGATGAGTGTTCGGTTCGCCTAGGTTTTCGCCATGGCATTGACACGGACATCTCTCGGCAAATTGGGTCTTTGGACTTTTCAGTTGGATATGCAGCCCATGAAAGAGGCGCAAAAGTACATCGCTCAAATTGATGATTTAGGTTTTGGGGCCGTGTGGGTGCCCGAAGCAGTGGGCCGTGAACCGTTTGCCTCCACATCGCTGCTCTTATCGGCGAGTGAGCGCATCATCTTGGCTACTGGTATTGCCTCCCTACACGCTCGGTCTTCTATGACCATGCAAGCAGGTTGGAAAACGGTGACCGAGGCTTTCCCGGATCGCTTCTTATTAGGAATCGGCGTGAGCCACCAACCTGCCGTTGAAGGATTTCACGGTGCGTCGTATGACAAGCCTTATTCGACCATGGTCTCTTATTTGGAAGCCATGGATCGCGGTTTGTATTTCGCCGCACAAACTTCTACTCCGCCGGCTCGCTGTTTGGCGGCTTTGGGTCCCAAGATGTTGAAACTCGCCGCTGAGCGTTCACTCGGCGCGCATCCGTACTTTGTACCGGTGGAACACACTCCGATCGCCCGAGCGGCACTTGGACCTGATGCGCTCTTGGCCCCCGAACAAGCGGTGGTTTTTTCGACGAACGCTGACGAAGCCCGCGCGGTCGCTCGTGGATTCATGTCGACGTATTTGGGTCTTCCCAACTACACCAACAATTTGCGTCGACTCGGCTGGACCGATGATGACATCGCAGGATCTCATGGGCCCTCAGATCGGTTAGTTGACGCCATCGTGGCTTGGGGAACGCTGGATGATATTCGTGATCGCATCAAAGCGCACCTCGATGGTGGCGCTGATCATGTTTGTGTTCAAGTTCTCTCTGCGAATCCAGCTGCAGTCACCATGGACGAATTCAAACAACTGGCAACTTTGATCCCCACGCTCTAAATCGCGCAAGCGAATCAGGTCACTTTCAGAGATCAATATCTACTGATAGCCGGTAAGTCCTCGGTACAAAAGAATTGAGAGGCTTTCGCGTACTGCTTGTCGGTCGGCTCCTCGGCGAGCCATTTCCGGTTGGAAAGGCAAGATACGTTCGATCATGGCTACCATCGCCGCGGCTGCCGTAAATGGGTCCAACGCTTTTGGTAATCGCCCCGCTTTGATGCTGGAGCGCAACATGGTCTGCATTGCTTCAATGACCAACAGGTTCGCTTCACTGCGCGCGGCGCGAAAAGATGGGTCGCCTTCTTCGGCTTTGAGGTTTCGAATACGCAGCACAGCTTGGTGTGAATTCCAATAATCGATATAGGCATCAACAAACATTCGGGCCTGATCGAGTCCTTCTTGTGAGCTCCACTCCGGTTGAAGAAAATTGACCAGTGGTCGCTCATCCTCAGTGGCTTCCAGGGCCAAAGCCAAGATTGCGGCATCAACATCGGGGAAGTACTGATAAAACGTCGCCGGTGACGTGCCGATCGCGCGGGTGATATCGACAACGCGCAGTTCAAGGACTCCAAGTTCCCCAAGTAATCGCGCCGTGGCGTCCATCAAGCGACGTCGAGTTGCTTGGGCCCTTGTCCCGATAGCTCGCCCATCGGCCGCCATCACCCGATTGGTCATCGAGAGTCTCCATATACCGGTGCCGGGGCCGGGGCTCGAGCGATGAGATCACGCACGATGCCGCCCAATTCAGCGGGATTGAGTCGGGAGCCCTTGTCGAATACCTCACCGTGTTGCCAACCGTCAGCCACGGAGATCTGACCGCCGGCAATTTCGAACATACGACCGCTGACCGAGCAGTCCGAGGACCCCAACCACACCACCAAGGGGCTGACATTGGCCGGGTCCATGGCGT
>JBJOFA010000221.1:0-3589 GCA_046049015.1 Actinomycetota bacterium
CAAGCCGACGGTTATTTCGGGCGCAATACCAATAATGCGGTGATCGACTTCCAATTCTTAGTTGGACTGAATCCAGATGGCATTGTTGGCCCCGATACCGCAGCGGCTCTCAGACTCACCTATCCCTAGTTACTAATAGCGATGCGATCCAGATCTTTTCCGACCGTGATCTGTCCCGTATAACCGGCGCCACGTAAGTCTCTTTCGAACGCCTGGAGATCTCCATCATTGCGTGGCTGCGGAATCAAATGCGTGAGCACCACATGTTTAATGCCGTACCGCTGGGCGAAGACGCCTAGCTCGGCGGTATCGGCGTGATAGTCAAAAATCTTTTCAAAGACAGAACCAGCCACTGCATTTGACATCGCCTTTCTTCGACAAGCTTCGTGGACCAAAACGTCGGCATCTCGGGCCAACTCGAAAACCTCGTCACAAACTCGAGTATCCCCCGAAATCACCACCGATCCGTCCGGGGTGGTAACTCGAAATGCCACCGAGGCCTCAACTGGCTCATGATGAACAGCCACTGCCTCCACTACAACAGTTCCATCGCCACTCCGCCACACCACTGTTGGCTTCGACGTCGGTTCAAAGGGGAGGACATTCATCTGAATGACTTCGGAACCTACGTGCTGACGGCGGATGAGCACATCATCGTCGTAGGGATCCAACATCCGATGAACGAATGCCGTTGCTGGGCCTTCAGGGACCACGATGTCCAATGGAGGTGCAGGATGCAACTGGCCCATGATCCAGCGCGTCATCACCACATCAACCAAATCCACCACATGGTCGCTGTGATAATGCGTGACAAATTGAGCCGACAGTTGATGCGGCAGCACCCCGGCTTCGGCCAATCTCAGCACGGTTGCCCGACCAGCATCGAATTGCAGATGCACATCACCACAACTCACCAAAACGCCCGCACCCGCTCGGCCCGGTGCCACATGTGGCACTCCCGTTCCGGTCAAAGTCACCGTGGTAGTCATGACAACTCCTTCAATTGAGCCGAGACTGTTTCCAGTTCAAGGCGACTATTCACCAAGGCCGCCACGTATCCATCGGGTCGGATGATGGCGGCGTAGAAATTATCAATGACGTCACCTTCGACCGGGACAATTCGCGACACCCACGTCGACAATGCCTCGGGGATCGCACAGGTTTTGTCAGTAGTGGCAATCACAAACGAAGCGCCATTGACTCGCAAGGACTCATACACCGGGCGGTGGTACGGCAAGGGGCGGCCTACGAAACGATGACCAGGCACGACTAAGCCGGCCACGAGGGAGGGCTGGGGTCGCTCTCCTCCGTATCCCGAACTGCGGTCAAGACCATGACTTTCGCGTCCTGCCAACTGGTCGATCAATCGACCCATATCAGCGGCATGTTCCACCGTCGATCGAACATGCGGAACGCGTTCACTTGAATATGTATCAAGGAGACTCTCCCTGGCGCGCCCTTGATGAACAAGGGCCAATTTCCAAGCCAAATTGACGGCATCTCGAGAGCCGGAGTTCAGACCCTGGCCCAGAAAAGGTGGCATCTGGTGTCCGGAGTCGCCGGCAAGAAAAACCGGCCCCCTTTGCATCGTCGGCGCGACCACCGCATGAAAGCGATACGCCGCAGCACGAATGATCTTCGCATCATCTGGCGTCAGCCAATTCTCCAACAATGACCACAATCCCGATGGCTGCAAAAGGGCCTCGACATCTTCGCCCGGCTGTATCTGGAATTCCCATCGGCGGTAACGGGAATGTCCGGGGACGAAGGTGACAGGTCGAAGAGGATTGCAGATCTGCTGCAAGACCCTTGGCAGATTCACCATCTGCGATTCATGCAACTCAAGATCCACGACCAGCCACTGTTGATCGAAACATAAATCCTCGAGTTCCAGGCCAACTGTGCGCCGAGTCCAACTTGAGGCCCCATCACAGCCAACGAGCCAACGAGCCTCGACCGTTGAATCATCATCCAGGGTGAGGACTACTTGATTGGGTCGAACTTCGAGTCCCTCGGCGCATCGACCTCGCAGAAAGATGCTGCCTCGCTTTTCCGCTTGAGCCTGAACCATGGCGTCTAATTCGGGTTGGTAATGACAGACCACCGGTGGCAGACCTTGTAAACCAACTGGAGGAATGTCCACACCAAGGACTTTGTTTCCTTCGGCATCAACGAAATCAGCTCCTGGAAGAGACGTCGTCATAGTTGATAACTCGGCGCCCATTCCATGTTGATGAAAAACCCGCTGAATTTCATCGTCCATAACAATGGCCCGCGGCAGTTGATAGGGCTCAAGATCTCGTTCCACGACAACGACATCAAGATTCATATCGCGTAGCAATACCGCCAACAAAGTTCCAACTGGACCGCCGCCGACAATGGCGACATCAGTTGAGTAGATCACCACATGCCATCCATCACTCGGTTCCGTTGACGACGCACGACGTCCCGCACTTCATCAATTTCATCGTCCGAGATATTGGCAACCGCCATAATGAAAGGCTCCAAGGAGGCCCATCCCATTTCTAGGGCCATACCCATCGCCACCTGTGCTTTGGTTTGAATATCAGGCTCGTTCAACTGACGTTGCGCCGTGAGGTGTTCAAGAGCCCCGCGCGGAATGGAGTAGCCAGTTTCGATCTCGGTGACTGCCAGTTCGTGCTCGCCATCCAAAACGGCTCGGACAACGGCGCGCAAATAGCGCTGATCCCCGACCAAAGCCAGAGGGGCAGGAAGGGCTCCGCCGCCAGATTTCTCTTTGGCGTAATCACGGTGCTCCTCAACCAGTCGGGTCATTGCTGCTTTAAGAAGATCTGCCTTGCCACCGAAGTAATGATGAATCAGGCCATGATTCACGCCGGCCCGTTCAGCAATCATGCGGACGGTCACTGCTCGCGGCCCAACTTCACCCAACAAATCGGCAGTGGCAGCAACAAGTGCTTGCTCGACTCGCTCTCGACTCCGCGAGGGTCGCGGCTCGTCAGCCATTTCAGACACCAGATGTTGCGTAATCAATCAATGACTCCACGGATTCACCACTTCGACGCCGAGCGATCAAAGCTTCGAAGTCGACATCAATCCCGATGGGATTCGCCGCAAAGACATCAGAAGCCATGAAAGCCATGGAATCCTGTACGGACATGCAATCAATTTGCGCTTCCACTTGATTGCCGTCGGGATCGCGGTAATAGGCCGAAAAATTCATCCCATGGTTGATAGTCCAGTAAGGCTCAATCCCCTGGGCCTTAAGCCTGTCGTAATGGGCGAACAATTCATCAAGAGATGCGTAGGTGAAAGCAAAGTGCTCAACGCCCACTGCGTCTTTGTGGCGCGGCTGCAAATGCGGAAGTTGCACAATGGCCAGCCGATGGTGCTCATCGTCATAGGAAAGAAAAGAGATGAAGTCATTTCCATGTCGAACTTCGGCTTCCAAAAAGTTCCTCCACCACGACACCATCGCTTGGTACTGAGTGGTCTTGAGCACAATGTGAGCGAATTTGATCGGTGATGCCATGGAAAGGCCTCCTTGGTGATGACTTTCAATATTTAGTCAGTTGGCTAACTTTTGCTAGATTCTGGCCCATGAGTT
>JBJOFA010000222.1:0-3579 GCA_046049015.1 Actinomycetota bacterium
TCAATGCCTACATCACCATGTTGATCTGGCCGTTGCGGAACTTGGCCATGACCGTGGCGTTGGCTCAGCGAGCCTCGGTGGCGCTCATGCGGGTCAATGATGTTTTGGGCACGCCGATTGCTATTGCTGATCCGCCCACACCAGTTCCTTTGCCGGCGCCCTCACCCGATCACGCCGTGGGCCGAGTTGGTTTTCATCAGGTGATCTTTGGCTATGACACGGCCAGCGATGATGCTGAGCCAATCTTGCACGACTTCACATTGGAGATTGCTCCCGGTCAAGCGGTGGCCTTGGTCGGCGCCACAGGTTCGGGCAAGACCACCCTGGTGCGACTATTAACGCGCTTTCATGATGTGGATGCCGGATCGATCACCCTTGATGGCATTGATATCCGCCAATTGGCGCTGTCGGAGTTGCGTTCATCAGTGGGCATCGTTTTTGAAGACACGTTCTTGTTCAACGATTCGGTGGCCGACAACATCGCCTTTTCACGGCCCGATGCATCACCTGAGGTGATTGAACGAGCGGCTCGATTAGCGGGTGCCCATGACTTCATCACCGAACTGCCCGAGGGCTATAACACCGTGCTTGGCGAGCGGGGCTATTCACTGTCGGGTGGTCAACGTCAGCGCATCGCTATCGCACGAGCCATCGTGAGCGATCCCCGAGTCCTCGTACTCGATGACGCCACCTCGGCCGTTGATCCGAGTAAAGAACACGAGATTCGCGAGGCGATGGCGACGGTGATGCAGGGCCGAACCACCATTGTCATCGCCCATCGACCGGGAACAATCGCCCTCGCTGACACGGTGGTACTCCTTGATCACGGCCAGGCTGCGGCGGTTGGCACCCACGATGAACTCTTGGCCACTAACGAGCGCTATCGCCAAGTGCTGGCTGCACTTGAAGCCCGCGATGAAGAAAGCGCGGTGCGCTGATGTGGGCGATCTCGGCAATCAGCGATGAAGAAAAACTGGATCGCGTAGAGACTGGTCGAGTTTTGAAGCGGGCCTACGGTATGGCTCGCTCGCAACGGCGGCTCATTATTCGGGCCCTGGGGTACATCGTGATCAGCACCTTGGTCACGCTCGCTGGACCAACCATTGTGCGTTTCGCCATTGACAACGGCATCAAAGATGCCGACACCCGGGCTCTCAATTTGATGGTGGTGCTGTATGTCATGGTCACCGTCATTGGCTACGTGGTGGCCCGTTTGCAGTTCATTGCCATCAATCGGGCCGGTGAGGGATTCTTGCGTGATCTACGGGTGGCGGTCTTTCACAAATTGCAGCGCCAGTCAATGTCGTATTTTGACCGGGAAAAGGCCGGAGTGCTGGTCTCGCGCATGACTGCTGATGTGGAATCCATGAGCGAACTCATTCAGTTCGGCTTATTGCAATTCATCTCGGCATTTTTGCTATTGAACTTGGCGGTCATTTTGTTGTTCGTCCTCTCGTGGCAGTTGGCTTTTGTAACGCTGTTGGTCTTGCCACTGTTGTTCTTGGCCTCGGTGCGCTTCCAGCGACTTTCGAATACGGCTTATTTGGATGTCCGCGACAAGGTCGGCACCAATTTGTCAACTCTGCAAGAGGGCATCACCGGGGTGCGAGTCATTCAGGCATACGGACAGGAGCCGAATCGCAGCGAGCGATTCCGACGCACCAATCGCGCTCTCTTTGATTCGCATATGCACAGTGTGCGCATCAGTACCTGGTATTTCGGGTTGGTGGAATTCGCGGGCATTGCCGCCACCGGTTTAGTGATCGGGATCGGTGGATGGCTGGTGCATCGGGGTTCGGTCACCATTGGCACAGTCACGGCCTTCGTGCTTTTGCTGGCCAATCTCTTTGATCCGGTGCAGCAACTGAGTCAGCTCTACAACACGGTGCAATCCTCGACAGCGGCGCTGCACAAGCTCTTTGGCATTATTGACGCCACCCCCGAGGTGGACGAAGTTGCCAATCCCACCACCCTTCCTGGTCGAGGTGCATTGGCTGTTAATCACGTGACCTTTGCTTATGCCGGTTCTGAAACGCCGGCCCTGCGAGATGTCTCATTGACAGTGGCTGACGGCGAACGATTGGCTCTGGTAGGCCCGACCGGAGCCGGTAAATCAACCCTGGCCAAACTCATGGCTCGGCTCTATGACCCAAGCGAAGGCACGGTGTCTTTTGGGGGAGTCGATGTGCGCCAGGCATCTCTGGCCGATTTGCGTCGGCGCATCGTGGTGGTGCCTCAAGAAGGATTCTGTTTCAGTGGATCCATCAAAGAGAACGTGCGCATTGCTCGGCCCGATGCCAGCGATAGTGAAGTTGAACAGGCTCTGCGCACCATCGGGGCCCTGGAGCGATTCGCGGCCTTTGAAAACGGTCTCGATACCGATGTGCGAGAACGCGGTTCGCGACTCTCGGCTGGTGAGAGACAATTAGTAGCTCTCGCTAGAGCGGCCCTGGTTGATCCGGCGGTGCTAGTGCTCGATGAAGCAACATCGAATCTTGATCCGGGAACCGAAGCCGCCGTTGAGCGCGCCCTTGAGACTTTGATGCAATCGCGATCGGTAATCGTGGTTGCCCATCGGCTGTCCACCATTCGCCGAGCCGACAAGATTGCCGTTATCGATCACGGCAATCTGGCCGAATACGGAACCCACGCCGAACTTGTGGCCCGACGTGGCCACTACTGGTCGTTGAATGAAGCCTGGGAGCGCAGCCAACCGGCGCACTGAGATAATTCAGCGGGCGAAAGCTAAAACAAACTCAAGTAGTCCGTTATCACGGGTGGCGACAAAGGCATTCGAGGGATTGGGAATGCCGTAGTCGGCAAAGAGGATGGGGATCGACCCGAACACACCAATAGACGACCCCGAGTTTTCCGCGGTGATCTCAAAGGTCACCGGCAAGGTGGTACCCCGCAAAGTCAGGTCGCCCGTGGCAGTGACGGTGATCTGCGTTCCCGGGGTGGGGATCGAACCCAATTCGATCGGGGCGGTGAGCACGAAAGTGGCCGTTGGAAAAGTGGCGGTGTCCATGATGCGGGTGTTGAACTGGCTGTCGCGACGTGAACTGTCACTCACGATTGTGGCCATCTGCACCGTGAACTCGGCCGCGGTCAAAGTGGTGCCCTCGATGGTGATCGAACCGGTGACATAATTGGTACGACCAACACCTTCGGTATCGACACCGCCCAAAATTTCCTGGACGCGATAACCGAGCGTGGAATCTCCAGTCGCCACCCAGGTGCCGGACACATCTCCATCGTTAGATGGGCTGGTGCTCTCCGTGGGGGCCACGCTGTCATTGATTACTGCGGACAGATCGCCAGCTCCCAACTTCTCCTCAGGTTTGTTGATGACCTTGGTCCACAACAAGATGCCGCCGTAGATAATGACAACGAGGGCGAGAACCGCGATGAGAGCGCGAACAATATTGCGTTTCATGATGAAGCCTTTCAGCGGGCGACGAAATATTTGGCTTGCGGATGATGACAAATAATGGCCGAGGTGGTTTGTTCGGGCTGATACTGCCAACCGGTGTCTTCGTTCACCTCAATACCCAAGCGGCCGGCCTCCAGCAATTTGGC
>JBJOFA010000223.1:0-3579 GCA_046049015.1 Actinomycetota bacterium
AGCCAGGCCGCGAGTCATGCCGGTTTCAGTCGGGCCCGGACACACGATGTTGACATTGATGCGATCGGCCCCCAGGTCCACGGCTGCGGCTCTTCCAAGGTTGATTGCCGCGGCCTTGGAAGAGTTATAGGGCCACATGTTCGGATCGGCACCGATCCCCGAGGTAGATGCGGTGATCACGATGCGACCACCACCACGGCGACGCAATCCGGGGACCGCAGCACGAATTCCGAGTAGGACGGACCGCACATTGACCTCGTAGGTACGGTCGAAGACTTCAAGCGGTAAATCCACGATGTCGCCACTTGCCGCCATTCCAGCATTCAGCACGACAGCGTCAAGGCCTCCAAAATTCGACTCGGCACGACCGACGGCTTCTTCGTTGATAGCGGGATCGGTCACGTCTCCACCGACGACTTCAACATCTCCCCGTCGTGCAAGTGATGTCAAAGCCTCACCAGGAAAGTCGACTGCGACGACCTTTTCGTTCCTGGCCACCAAACGATCCACTACCGCCCGACCGATTCCTGACGCTGCACCCGTCACGATCGTGACGCGAGACGTCGTCATCAGTACGGCAGAGTTCCGCCGTCGACCGGAAAGAGACAGCCAGTCATATTCCGTGCGGCATCGCTCGCCAACAGCACCGCAACTGCAGCGACTTCCTCTACTCGATTGGGACGCTTGATCGAAGATTCGCTGCAGAACATCTCGATGAGGGCATCATAGGAACCGACTCCCATGGCCACTGCCGACGCCGGACCCGTTTCGCGTACGATGTCGGTTTCGATGATGCCTGGCAGGATCGCATTCACGGTGATACCCATGGTGCCAACTTCGTGGGCGGCTGATTTCACCAAACCATTGACTGCATGTTTGGTGGCGACGTAACCGGGTAGCCCCGGCTTACCCAACTTTCCTTCCACCGACGACGTCACAATGATCCGGCCCGACTGCCGCGGCATCATGTGCTGCAGGGCGCGTCGCATACCCCAAAAGACGTGATTGAGATTCCAATCCACTTCTAGGTTCCACTCTTCGTCACTCATCATGAAGACTGGGGCCGTTGCTTGCACGCCACCCGAATTCAGACAGCAAATGTCGAGTTTGCCGAACTTTTCAATAGTGAAGTCGATCAACCCTTCCACCACCGACTGTTTGGCGGCATCGCCGGCATAGAACAAGGCCCGGTCTGGTGCATTCATTTCGGCAATACAGCGTTCGCCTTTGACCGGATCACGGCCGTTGACCACCACAGAGGCACCTTCGGCGATGAAGGCATCGGCCATGGCTCGGCCGATGCTCCTGGTTCCCCCAGTTATGCAGGCCACTTTTCCGTCGAGCTTTCCCATCGCTTCCCCTCTCTATTGCATCACGTTCAGTACAGCCAGTTCAGTACGGCGATGTGCCGCCGTCGATCGAGATCAACGAGCCTGTGATTCCGCCGCCGATCTCCGATGCCAACAGAACGGCGACATTGGCCACATCTTCAACCTCGTTGATCCGTTTGATCGCCGAGTCAGCGGCGAAGGCCGCGAGAAGTTCGTCATAGGTGAGTCCCATGGCCGCTGCGGCCCCGGCTCCACCCTCTTTGACGATGTCGGTTTCAATCACTCCCGGGCACACGGCATTGACCGTGATCCCAAGAACGCCAACTTCCTTGGCGGCAGATTTGGTCAGTCCATTGACGGCGTGCTTGGCCGCGACGTAGGTCGACATCCCAGGCTTGCCGACCTTGCCCTCCACCGATGACACGTTGATCACGCGGCCATAGCCCTGAGGGATCATGTACTTGAATGCTCGACGCATGACCCAAAGGGTGTGCCAGAGATTCCATTTCAGAGCGTCATCCATCGCCTCATCGTTGAGCTCGGCGATGGGGGCAAAACCGTCTGCCCCGCCGGCGTTGGCTACGAGAATGTCGATCCTGCCGAAATGGTCAACGGTGCCATCGACCACGGCTTCACAGTCCTTACGCAATTTCACATCACCGGCGATGAAGTGAACTCGATCCCCAGCGTTTAACTCGGCGATCGTCTTAGCGGCCTTTTCCGGATTGCGCCCATTGATCACGACTCGGGCTCCCTCGTCGAGAAATGCCTTGGCGATGGCCAACCCAATTCCTCTGGTCCCTCCGGTCACACAAGCGACCCGACCATCCAACGTCCCCATCTGACATCCCCCTTGTCAACGGATCCCCTATTTTCCTGCTGACCGCCGAAGTATAGACACACCCGCCACTCGACGAACAGGGCAGAGATCTCCCCCGGTTCACCATCTGCAGGAACCGTCAATTACGGTGGCGTTGTGGGCACCTCACAGCTAAGTCTTGAAGAATTCACCGTCGAAGCCCGAGAGTGGCTCGAAGCAAACGCGCAGTATCGCTCGAGTGGCACCGAAGACAAGGATCTGGTCTGGGGCGATGGAGAGTTTTCGGTATCGATCTTCCATTCACTCACCTTCGAAGAAGAACGTGATCTCCTCGAGCGAGCCAGTGCTTGGACCCGTAAAAAGGCCGAGAAGGGCTACCACGCCATTACCTGGCCCGAAGAGCACGGCGGACTCGGTCTTCCGCGCGAATATGCCCGAGCATTTTCCAAACTCGAATCCCTATTCGTTACTCCGACTGGTCATGAAACTCATAGCGTGACCGTCGGTCTCATTGCGCCGACTATCAACATTTATGGATCTCCCGAGCAAAAGGCGGACTTTGTTGGTCGCTTCTTGGCCACACGTGATCTCTGTTGTCAGCTCTTTTCCGAACCTGGCGCGGGTTGCGACTTGGCGTCTCTGGCTTGTCGCGCTGAACGTGACGGAGATGAGTGGGTGATCAACGGGCAAAAAGTGTGGAGTTCGGGGGCTCAATTCTCGAAGTTCGGTGAACTCATTGCCCGGAGCAACGCCGATGTGGTCAAACACAAAGGTATGACCGCTTTCATCATTCCCATGGACTTACCCGGAATCGAGATCCGCCCTATCAAGCAGATGAGCGGAGGCTCTTCGTTCAACGAAGTCTTCTTCAACGATGTCCGGGTACCCGATTCCATGAGACTGGGACCCGAAGGTGAAGGTTGGAAAGTTGCCCTCACTACGTTGGGCTTCGAGCGCGACCATTCCGGAGACGGTGGTGGCGGTGGATCGCGAGTGGGAGGCTCATGGCGAATTCTCTTGGCCACGGCTCGAGCCATGGGCGTCACTGCCGACCCGGTGTTGCGTCAAGACCTGATCCGGGCCTACTCGCATTTTCGCATCGAAGGTTTCGTGAATCGACGCGCTGCTGATCTACGGCGCGCTGGAGCACCTCCGGGACCTGAAGGATCGCTGGGCAAACTGATCTGGACCGAGGGCATGACGATGGTTAGCGACGTGGTGTCCAAGATTCTCGGACCCGCTCTCATCGCTGACTCCGGTGAGTGGGGCACTTATGCCTGGGGGGAACACGTTCTCGGAGCGCCGGGTTACCGCATAGCCGGGGGATCTGATGAAACACAGCGCAACATCATCGGAGAACGCGTGCTCGGGCTTCCGAGTGAACCACGTCTCGACAAAGACGTAGCGTGGAAAGACACCAAGCGCTAA
>JBJOFA010000224.1:0-3574 GCA_046049015.1 Actinomycetota bacterium
TGCGGTCCAACCGTGAAGAAGAAGTACGACCGGAGCCTGAGCGGTTGGGCCTGGGAGATCGCGATAGAACGTCAAACCTCTTCCGGGCAATTCAATGTTGTGTCCAGGCGGCAGGGGAGGGGAAGGAAATTCGTCACTCATGGATATCGCAGGTCATTGTTTCTCAGGGCAATTCCACACTGATGATGACCACGTCCAAGGTGTGTCCGTTGGGTGTGGTGTAACTGCATGTTTCATTGGTTCGACGGCCGATGATGGCTTGGCCCAGTGCCGACTCGGGAGTCATTGTCGAGGCGCCAGCAAACTGCTCTTCATGAGAACCGAGGTAATACGTCTCGGGGTCATCGCCATCGATTGAAACGGTGACGATCTTTCCTGGTCCGACCACATCGCCGTCTTCCACTTCGACCAATACGTAGTTTTCCAAGATGGAATCAAGATGGCGGATACGCCCCTCCATATGACCCTGTTCATCCTTGGCGGCGTGGTAGTCGCCATTTTCAGAAAGATCACCGAGTTCTCGAGCCCGTTCGATCTTTTCAGCCACTTCAATGCGGCCCCGGGTCGTGAGATCCAGATGCTCGGCTTGCAGACGCTCCAGCGCCGATTGAGTTAGGTGGTGGACCTTGGCCATGGTCACAGGGTAACTGAGCCTTACGGGGATGCTGTGTCGGGATTATTGCGCTTGGTCACACTGGCATGGAGAAGTCCAGCGTGAATTTGGCCGAGGTGCTCTGTGGCCCGTCCCGTACGATGGGGCCATGTCATCTAGCAGCGGAATGAATCGTCCTGGATCCACCCATCGCATCGCCGTGATCGGTGGAGACGGCATCGGGCCCGAGGTAACTGCCGAGGCCCTCCGAGTGGTCCGGGCCGCTGGAGTGACCATCGAGACGACCGATTTCGATCTTGGAGGAGCCCGCTACTTGCGTGACGGCGAGATTCTGTCTGACTCAGTTCTTGAACAGCTCCGTGGTTTTGACGCCATCTTGCTGGGGGCTGTGGGCACTCCCGATGTTCCACCCGGAGTGATTGAACGCGGTTTGCTTCTGAAAATGCGCTTCGAACTGGATCTCTATGTCAACCAGAGGCCTTTCATTGGCACGGCCCCGGGACACAGCGAACCTCACGACTTCATCGTCATTCGCGAAAACACCGAAGGCCCATATGTTGGAGAAGGTGGGGTTTTGCGTCGCGGAACACCCCATGAGGTGGCCACTCAGGGAAGTGTTAATACCCGGATGGGTGTTGAGCGATGCGTGCGGTACGCCTTCGAATTAGCCATGAGCCGTACCAAACGCCATGTGACCTTGGTGCACAAAACCAATGTCTTAACTTTCGCCGGCAACCTATGGGAGCGAACCTTCAATGAAGTGGCCGCTGAGTACCCATCGGTGGCTACGGCCTATAACCATGTGGACGCCGCCTGTATTTACTTCGTTCAGGATCCGCATCGCTACGACGTCATTGTTACCGACAATCTTTTCGGTGACATCCTCACGGACCTAGGTGGTGCGGTTTCGGGAGGAATCGGGTTGGCATCTTCGGCCAATCTCAATCCGGCCCGTACCGGTCCGAGCATGTTCGAGCCAGTTCACGGGTCGGCCCCCGACATTGTTGGCACCGGTAAGGCCAATCCCACCGCGGCCATCCTTTCGGCGGCCCTGATGTTGGATTTCTTGGGTGAAAACGCCGCAGCTGATCGCATTCGGGCTGCATGTGCTGAACCATTGAGCGGTTCGACCGCCGACATTGCGGCTGGCATCGTGGCCCGAATTGGCTGAGCCTCGTCAACTTCTCCGAACTATCCTTCTGCCCACGCCCCTGTGAACGGAGTTCCTCATGCCCACCCTTATCCCAACCCCAAAAATTTGGATGAACGGCTCGCTGGTCGATTGGGACAAAGCTCAGGTACACGTTCTAACCCACACCCTTCATTACGGCACCGGAGTCTTTGAAGGGATTCGCGCCTACGAGACTGCTCGGGGTACGGCAGTTTTCCGTCTGACCGAGCACATTGAGCGGCTGTTCCGCAGCGCTCACATTCTCGGCATGGAAATTCCCTACTCGGTGGAGGAACTTGTTCAGGCCACCAAAGACACCGTTGCTTCAACAGGTTTGCCATCGTGTTACGTGCGACCTTTGGCGTACTACGGATATGGCGAGATGGGCTTGAACACTTTGCCATGTTCGGTGGATGTGGCTATCGCCTGTTGGCCTTGGGGTGCCTATCTCGGTGACGATGCCCTGACCAAGGGTGTGCGAATGAAAATTTCTTCGTGGACCCGACACGATCACAACACCATGCCGCCGGCGGCGAAGACAGTTGGCAATTATGTGAACTCTTCACTGGCCAAAGTTGAGGCTCTGCGCGCTGGCTACGACGAAGCCATCATGTTGGCTCCGAACGGACTGGTCGCTGAATGCACTGGTGAAAACATCTTCTGCTCTCGTAACGGGATCATCTTGACGCCGCCGTTATCGGCCGGAGCATTAGAGGGCATCACCCAAAACTCGGTGATGGCTATTGGTGCCGATCTGGGTTTTGATATTCGCGTCGACAACATCGCTCGTAGCGATTTGTATATCGCTGATGAGATCTTCGTTTGTGGAACCGCGGCTGAAGTGAGCGCCGTGAACTCAGTTGATGATCGAACCGTTCCTGCACCAGGTAAGGCCACCACGGCAATTGGTCAGATGTATGCCAAGGTCGTTCGTGGCGAAGTTCCCAAGTACGAGCATTGGTGCGAACTGGTCAAGTGATCGTCGCACGATGAACTGAATTGTCAGACCAGTGTTGCCCGGCGGCGACGTTCGGCGAGACCCGCTAAACATTCAAAAGCCAATCGATGGGCCACATTCACCGTGAGTTCGCTGACGTCATAAGCGGGGGCAACTTCCACGATGTCAATGCCCACAACCTGATGTTCCAAACACAGGGTTCGTACCATTCGCAAAAGATCAGATGAGAGAAGACCGCCGGGCTCGGGCGTACCTGTTCCCGGGGCCATCGAGGGATCTAGGGCGTCGACATCAATAGAGATATAGAGATAGTCGGCTGACTGGAGGGCTTCGGCCACGGCGTCGGCCATGACGGCTTGAAAGCCTCGACGCCAAATTTCATCCATGGTGTGCCAGCGCATTCCTTGGTCTTTCATCCAGGCGAACACTTCTGCCGGCGGCCAGTACCCGCGCAGACCTACTTGAACAAAGTTTTTTCCGGGAATGGCTCCCGACTCAATGAGGTGTCGCATTGGTGTGCCGTGACTTGCCAGATTGCCATCGCAGTGCGGGGCTGTGTCAGCATGAGCATCAAAGTGCACCATGCCGACGCGTCCGTATCCAACAACGTCGGCAACTGCGGTAGCCGAAGGCCACGTGATGGAGTGATCGCCACCAAGAACGAGGGGCACAATGCCCCGGCGGGCAACTTCGCCAACCCGAGACTTGATATTGGACAAGCTGAGATCAGTTTGTCCATGAGGACAATGAGCGTCACCGAAATCCACGACTTCTAACCAGTCAAAGATTTCAATGCCGAAGTCGAGATGATAACTACCTGGTTCGTAGGCCT
>JBJOFA010000225.1:0-3567 GCA_046049015.1 Actinomycetota bacterium
AGACTTGATCATCGGTGCCTATTACTTGACTGCCGATGATCCCGGCGCCAAGGGCGAGGGCGCGGTGTACCGCCACAATTGGGAAGTTTTCCGGGCCTATGAGGAAAAGAAGCTCGACATTCACGCCTCTATTACCATGCGCGAAGGTTCAGGTGAGACGCGAACATCGTTCGAGACCACTCCTGGTCGTTTGCTCTTTGAAGAGGCGCTGCCCGCTGACTATGTCAAGCAGTTCGGCCACATCGACAAGATCATCAAGAAAAAAGAAATGGGCGAGATTGTCGAACGACTTTCCGACCACTTCACCAATGCTCAAGTTGCTGAATCTCTCGATGCCATCAAGGACATCTGCTACCGCTACGCGTCGCAGTACGGATTGACGGTGTCAATTGAGGACGTCAAGACCCCGCACGCCAAGCGTGAATTGCTGGACGGCTTTGAGGCTCAGGCCGAAAAAGTTGAGAGTCAGTTCAAGCGCGGCATCATCACTGACGGTGAGCGTCGCCAGCAGGAAGTGCGAATCTGGACTGACGCCACGACACAGGTTCAAGAGGCCATGGTCGTTGAGTTCAAAGCTCAGCGGTTCAACCCAATCATGGTCATGGTGGACTCTGGCGCTCGAGGCAACATGACTCAGATGCGTCAGATCGCCGGCATGCGTGGTTTGGTGGCCAACCCTCGTGGTGACATGATCCCGCGTCCCATCAAGCGGAACTTCCGTGAGGGTCTCGAAACCCTTGAGTACTTCATTGCTACTCCCGGTGCTCGTAAGGGGTTGGTGGACACTGCTCTACGAACCGCCGACTCGGGTTACCTGACCCGTCGTTTAGTCGACGTGGCCCAGGAGCTCATTGTTCGGGATGAGGATTGTGGGACCACGCTTGGTGTCTGGATTGAAAACGTTCAGCCCGATACCCCTAATCGCCGCTCCTACTTGGAAACCAAGTTGTACGGACGAGCTTTGGCTATCGAGACAACCTTGGGTGATGGAACGGTTCTGCCCCGCAACACCATTATCGACGACTTCTTGGTCGAGGTCCTTCGCGATGATCCGTCCATGGATCGCGTTCGAGTTCGCTCGGTCTTGACCTGTGATGCCGAACTGGGAATCTGCGCTATGTGCTACGGCCGATCCTTGGCCAGTGGTAAGCCCATCGAACTCGGTGAAGCGGTCGGTGTTATTGCCGCCCAGTCCATTGGTGAGCCTGGTACGCAGTTGACCATGCGAACCTTCCACACCGGTGGTGTGGCTGGTAAAGACATCGCCGGCGGTTTGCCACGCGTTGTTGAGTTGTTCGAAGCTCGTACTCCTAAAGGATCAGCTCGACTCGCCCGAGCCAGTGGCGTTGTTCGCATTGGCGAGGACGAGGGCAAGGGCATCAACGTGATCATTGTTGATGACGCCGGTGAAGAGCACGCCATCTTGTTGCCAACCGGTAGCCGGCCGATCGTTTCTGAAGGTCAAGAGGTCCTAGCTGGACAGCCCATCACCGATGGTCCTTTTGATCCGAAGGAGATCATGGATATCAAGGGCATCCGCGAGACCCAGTTGTACATCGTTGAAGAAGTTCAAAAGGTGTACCGCGATCAGGGTGTTTCGATTCACGACAAGCACATCGAATTGATCGTGCGTCAGATGACCCGTCGAGTCAGCGTGCAAGAAACCGGAGACACCGATTTCTTGCCCGGTGAGCGAACCGACGCCAAAACATTCCGGGATACCAACCGGACCATGGTTGAAGGTGGCAAGCGTCCCGCCGAAGGTCGTCCCGAGTTGATGGGAATTACCAAGGCCTCCTTGGCCACGGAATCCTGGCTCTCGGCCGCCTCGTTCCAAGAGACCACCCGAGTGCTCACCGAAGCCGCCATCGACGGTCGAGGAGACACTTTGAACGGTCTCAAGGAAAACATCATCATCGGCAAGCTCATTCCTGCTGGTACCGGCATGATGCGGTATCGGGAATTCGGTATGGATGCCCCCGATTATGTGCCAATGGCGACCTATCACAGCGATGACGAGGACACCTCCGATGTGCTCAGTCAGCGTTGGGAGGGGCTGCTCCAAGGTTCGGAGCGCAGCGAGAGCTGAGTTTCAGCAGTTTTCTTCCAGGTTCTTAGCGAGGGTTGCCGTTAATCGGGAGCCGGTCGTAACATCTAACGGTCCTACGTCGGAATTCTCCGGCGACCAGGACCTGACGCAAAGTCATTCCGAAGGGCCATCCAGGCTGTTCGGGCGGAAAAAGAGGTCAAGAGTGCCCACAATTCAGCAATTGGTCCGCCAGGGCCGAAGCACTAAGTTCACGAAGTCCAAGACGCCGGCCCTGAAGGGGTCACCGCAGCGTCGTGGGGTGTGCACTCGCGTCTATACCAACACGCCCAAGAAGCCGAACTCAGCCTTGCGTAAGGTGGCTCGCGTTCGACTCTCCAGCGGAGTTGAAATCACGGCCTATATCCCTGGCGAAGGTCACAACCTTCAAGAGCACTCCATTGTTCTGGTCCGTGGTGGGCGAGTCCGCGACCTCCCCGGAGTTCGATACAAGATCATTCGTGGCGCCTTGGACGCAGCCGGAGTGAAGAACCGTAAACAATCTCGTAGCCGCTACGGCGCGAAGCGCGTCAAGTGATCGTCGAAAAGGAATAGGTGAATTCTCATGCCCCGTAAGGGACCCGCACCCCGCCGTGAACTGAGTCCAGACCCGGTTTACCGGTCGCTCCTTGTCACGCAATTGATGAACAAGGTCATGCTCAGTGGCAAAAAGAGCGTCGCTGAAAAAATTGTCTACGACGCACTCAAGATGGTTGAAGAAAAGACTGGCGCCGAGCCGATCGCTACTTTAAAGCGCGCCATTGACAATGTTCGTCCACCGTTGGAAGTTCGCAGCCGTCGAGTTGGTGGCGCGACTTATCAGGTCCCCGTTGAAGTGAAGCCCCGTCGGGCTAACACTTTGGCAATCCGCTGGGTGGTCGATTACTCCCGAGCCCGTCGTGAAAAGACCATGGCTCAATGTTTGGCTAATGAAATACTCGATGCCTCCAATGGTCTCGGCGCGGCAATGAAAAAGCGCGACGACACCCAAAAGATGGCGGAATCCAATAAGGCGTTTGCTCACTACAAGTGGTGAGCAAACACCTATCGATTGTCCTATCGATAATCACAATGTGAAAAATTGGGCACCCCGGTTGATGTACCGGGGTGTATCCATGTATCCCCCAGAGATCTATAACCCTCGAAAAGACTGAAAGCGAAGACGATGGCAAAGCGTGAATATCCTCTAGAGCGCACTCGCAACATCGGCATCATGGCCCACATCGATGCCGGTAAGACGACGACTACTGAGCGCATCCTCTACTACACCGGCAAGAGCTACAAGATTGGTGAAGTCCATGAAGGCGCCGCCACCATGGACCACATGGCTCAGGAACAAGAGCGCGGTATCACCATCACTTCGGCGGCTACCACCTGTATTTGGAATAACCACCGCATCAACATCATCGACACCCCTGGTCACGTGGACTTCACCATTGAAGTGGAGCGTTCACTGCGCGTCCTTGACGGGGCAGTGACGG
>JBJOFA010000226.1:0-3525 GCA_046049015.1 Actinomycetota bacterium
ACATGCCAACAACCACATCACGGTCATGACTGGTCCTCGCACTGCAGTTCTCTCCAGTGTCTTTCACCATCCAGACCACACCAGCATGCTTCTCTTTCCCTGGCGCGACCCTGTCGTGGAACGCGTCGGTCACGATGCCTGCGGCGACTATGTGGAATTGTTCTGGTTGAACTCCCTTGGTCCTACTGCTACCTGGTTATTGCGCCGCCTGGCCGTCATCGTGGTCACTCATCCCGATGGATTTGTCGTCGATCTGCCCGCCCTGGCTGAGGCTCTGGGTCTCGGTCCCGACACCGGACCGAATAGTTCTTTCACCCGGTCCCTTGGTCGGCTCTTGATGTTCGGATTAGTGCGCGTTGAGGGCCGCCATCTTGAAGGACGCGCCGTCATTCCACCCTTACCCCTCAAACAAGTGGCGCGACTCCCCCATCATCTTCAAATGGCCCACACCCAATGGTCTGACCGTGAACCACACGTTGCCCTTGAGGCCGGGTTCGCCTGTGGTCAACCCCGTGAGGGATACGTTCCCGATTCGTTAGCGCTTCGGCTTGGTGAAGTTCAACGCCAAATCAATGAGCAGACGCGAACCAAAGCCGGTGGCCCCTCGGCTTAGCCACGCATCGTCAGCATCAACATTCATGGGACCAGCGATATCCAAGTGAGCCCAGGGCACATCACCGGTGAACTCGGCCAAGAAAAGAGCGGCCGTAATGGCTCCACCATAGGGCCCGCCAATATTTTTCATATCGGCCACATTGGAATCCAAGAACTTGCGATA
Source organism: Actinomycetota bacterium (assembly GCA_046049015.1). Taxonomy (GTDB): domain Bacteria; phylum Actinomycetota; class Acidimicrobiia; order Acidimicrobiales; family Ilumatobacteraceae; genus Casp-actino8. The sequence goes on from JBJOFA010000226.1 coordinate 779, forward strand.
CGAACGCTCCAAAGGCAACTGCCACACCGGCTCATCAGTTTTGGTGCCGGCAGCAACAACTTGTTCGATGAAGTGCTGATTGGTTCCCAAGACTCCGGCGATGCTCGGACCAAGAGCCGATAAACACGCTCCCGTCAAGGTGGCAATGTCCACGATGGCATCGGGTTTTAGTTCTGTCGCCAATGACAAACCGTCAGCCAAAATGAGACGACCTTCGGCATCAGTGTTATGAATCTCCGCGGTCTTACCGTTGCGGAAGCGCAACACATCGCCCATCGCCATGGCACTGCCTGACGGACGATTATCGGTGCACATTAGATAACCCGTCACCGCCGCACGACAACGCAAAGCCCGCAAGGCACTCATGGCCGATAGAACCGCCGCCGCCCCAGTCATATCCATTTTCATATTGGCGTGCATGGCATCGCTCGGCTTCAAGGAAATACCGCCAGAGTCGTACGTGACGCCCTTACCCACCATGACCAAATGACCAACCGGATCATTCGGGGTGTAGGTGAGCTTCACCATCCGCGGTGGTTCGGTCGAGCCCTTGTTGACACCAAGCAATCCACCACAACCCATGGCCTCCAACTTGTCGCGGTCAAAGACTTCAACTTCCAGCCCGCTGGCTTCAGCCACCTGCACGGCCTTATCAGCCAAGAGACGCGCCGTTAAATGTGCCGGTGGCGTGTTGGCCAGATCGCGGGCCAACGAGGCCGCGCTAGCGGTGACCCGGCCGCGCTCGATACCCGAATCGGTTCCCCGGGCTCGGGCGGTGCTCGACACCAACGTCAGATCCGGTATGCGGTGATTATTCGACGACTTCAGAGCGGTATAGCGATAGGAACCTAATAAGAAACCCTCGACCACTGCTTGGGCCGCGCTACGGGCATCGATGGTGGTGGCATCAACCAGACCAACGGCCACATGATTGCGCTTGGCACTCGCTCGCGCCACCGCCGCGGCGGCATCGCGAATCTCAGTGACCCCAAACTTTTTCGGATCACCAATACCCACCGCCACCACCGTGGGGCCGTCGGCCTTGGGAACGATCAACGTCTGACCCACCTTGGCTTCGAATCCGTGGGCCGCCAGGGCCGAGCGGGTCAATCCAATCTGGCGACCAACCGGGCCGGTAGTAGCGACCGGAATGGCCACCAAATCTGCCGAGCGCGGATATGAACGTGCGGAATCCAGAACAAAAGTCATGGATCTATCATGTCACGTTGCGAACGCGCAGGCTCTCGCCTTCTTGCCATCGAGCCATAGTCCATAGCAAATCTGAAAGCCGGTTGAGATACGGCACCACCACTGACGGCGCCGGAGCGGCACCCAAGGCATAGGTTTCGGCTCGACGTACCACGGTGCGGGCCACATCCAGCCAAGCCGCCACTTTGTTGCCACCGGGCACCACGAATTCGTTCACGGGAGGGAACCGACCCGTGAGGTCATCGATCAACACCTCCAGATTTTTCACCATACCCTCTTCCACGCAGGTGGTTCCGGGCTCCAATTTGGAACGATTCTCCGGCAAAGTCGCCAGTTCGGCCATCAGCACCCAGAGGTCGCGCATGATGGGAATCAAGATTCCCTCAACTTCGGATCCGGCTCCGGCCTCGGCCCGCACCACACCAAGAATGGCTTGAGCCTCATCCACGGTTCCATAGGCCCGGGGTAGAACACTGTCCTTTTTCACCCGTCCGCCGAAGAACAGACCGGTACTCCCATCATCGCCATCACGGGTGTAAATCGGTCCTCGAGTCATGTCCGAACGCTACTCCAGAGCACCCTCCGCTGGCTGATCTCACTACCGACGTCACAGTCAGATGTCCTGGTCCTCACCCCAGTGCCGGCGCATCCCAGGGGTATCGTTATCTCGATGTCTCGTCAGCCCTATATGTCGGCCGTGAATGAGCGCGTCATTGTTTTTGACGGTGCTTTTGGCACCTTCGTGCAGGGTCTCGATCTCGGTGCGGATGATTTCGGTGGGGCGTCACTCGAGGGCTGCAATGAAATGCTCTGCCTCACCCGACCCGATGTCATCCGCCAGATGCACGCCGCCTTTTTGGATGTCGGAGTCGACGTTTTAGAGACCGCCAGCTTCGGCAGTTTTTCAACTGTGCTCGCCGAATATCAAATTCCCGAAAAGGCCTACGAGTTGAACGTGGCCGCTGCTCGTCTGGCCCGTGAAACCGCCAATGAGTATGAAGCCGACGGACGGGCCCGGTATGTAGCGGGTTCCATTGGGCCTGGAACCAAACTGCCGAGCCTCGGTCACATTCGTTTCGCCGAACTGCGCGACGCCTATATCGAACAAGCCCGCGGCCTGCTGGTGGGTGGCGCAGATTTGTTCTTGATTGAAACGTGTATGGATCTTTTGCAGATCAAGGCTGCCATGATCGCTTGTCGTCGAGCCATGGCTGCCGAAGGTCGCGAAGTTCCCATCCAAGTGCAAGTCACCATGGAAACCACCGGACGCATGTTGGTGGGCAGTGAAATCGGTGCGGCACTCACCGCCATTGGCGCCATGCGTCCCGATGTGTTCGGTTTGAACTGCGCCACCGGACCATCAGAGATGCAAGAGCATCTGCGCTATCTCAGTCAACACGCCCCCATGCCCATCAGCGTGTTGCCCAACGCCGGGTTACCAAGTGTCGTTGATGGTCGCACTCATTACGACCTCACCGCTGAAGCCCTTGCCGACTTTCATCGCCATCACGTGTTGGATCTGGGCATCGGCATTGTCG
>JBJOFA010000227.1:0-3524 GCA_046049015.1 Actinomycetota bacterium
CCCTATGAAATCGTGGAGCGCCGTCTTGGTGATCCGGCAGCCACATTTGCTGATCCCCGGCTGATCGCTGCAACTCTGGGGTGGAAGCCACGATTCGATATCCGCGACATCATCGCTTCGGCATGGCGATGGCACAGCAAAAACTTGCTGTGATTTTTTGGAGATAACTCCTCAGGCTTTATAGGTAACGACAACCGGGGCGTGATCCGACCAGCGTTCGGCATATGACGGCGCACGATCGATAGAGCCTTTTGTGGCTAGTGCTGCAAGTTCTGGCGTGGCGATGTGATAATCGATTCTCCAACCGGCGTCGTTATCAAAGGCTTTTCCTCGCCAGGACCACCACGAATATGGACCCGGACCTTCACCGGACAGACGACGTCCAACGTCAACCCAGCCATGCTGATCGAATAGTTGATCAAACCAAGCCCTCTCTTCAGGGAGAAAGCCGGCGCTTTTCAGGTTGCCCTTCCAGTTTTTCAAGTCTGCTTCTCGGTGGGCCACATTGAGGTCGCCGGTAAGCAAGACATGTCGCCCAGTTGCTCGCAACTTTTCCAGTCGAGTAGTGGATTCTTTGAGAAAAGCCAGTTTCTCTTTCATTCTTTCCGGAGACTCAGCATCTCCAGTGTGGACGTAGGCCGACACCACCGTCAGTACCTTGCCGTCTTTCGTCTCAACGTCGGCTTGGACCCACCGGCCTGAATAGTCGTGGCTCTGATGGGCACTACCAATTTCCGAAGCCAACAAAGGCCGTCGGCTGGCAATGGCAACCCCGGCACGTCCCTTATGAATGCTTTCGGCATGGGCCACAAACCAGCCCTCGCCCATGAGTTCGGCGACCAGGGCATCGGGGGCTCGAACTTCCTGCATGGTGATGATGTCGGGTCGACGCTCGGCGATCCATTGGTGCATACCGTTTTTGACGGCGGCTCGTAATCCGTTCACATTGACGCTGGCGATGGTGAGACTCACCCCACGATCGTCGCACAAACTCGTGGTGCCCGAGCAAGTTTGGATACGGTCGTCATATGACTCTTGAACTCATTCCCCTATGTGTGGCTACCGTCTCCCTAGCTGAGACCATCAATGTTTCGTCATCACTGGTCATCGGCGAAGTCACCGGCATGGAGGTAAAAGGTGAGCGGCTCAACGCCAAACTCAAAGGCCACGCCGCCGCTGACTGGTTGCAGATTTCTCCCGAGGGTTACGGCACTCTCGACGTCAAGGTCACTATGGAGACCGAGGACGGGGCATTGATCCACGCCACCTATTCCGGCCGGCTGCAATTCGACACCGGCGCGGTTTATGCCACTCCGCTTTTCCATACGGGTGATGAGCGCTATACCTGGCTCAATCGCATCCAGGCGGTAGCCAAAGGAACGTTCAGTGCACCAGGCACTTTGGTGTACGACATGTACGAATTGCGCTGATCGTCCGAGATAGCGACTCTCACTTTGGGGGTTCGGCGGCGTATTCCTTGAACGCTGCGAGAGCTCGAGGTCCATACACCGTTGCTGGACCGCCAGTCATGAGTATCGCTACGCCAACGGCCTCGGCTACCTCTGCCTCAGTTGCACCGTTCTTGGCTGCTCCACGGGCGTGAGAAGCAATACATCCATCGCAGCGATGACTCACCGCTATCGACAGAGCCATGAGCTCTTTGGTTTTGGTGTCTAAGGCTCCCGGGGCCATTACGGCGGTATGAAGTCCAGTAAAGGCCTTCATGACTTCAGGGATATCGTGACGAAGGTCGCGAGCTACGGGTATGAGGTCGTTCATGACCTCGATGCCGTGAGAATGAGTGTCCATACTTGGCAGTCTTGCTCACATTTTTGAAAGATTGGATGCACCAATGTCACAGAATGCGAATCACGATCGGCTCTTTCTCAGCGGGCCGCGCCTACGTCGTCGCGAATTACGAACTTTGTTTCGGGTCATGCGAGAAATGTTGGGCGGATTCCGGCGACTGCACTTCGTAGGACCCTGCATCACCATCTTTGGATCTGCTCGGGTCCAAGAAGGAGATCCTGAGTACGAACTTGCTAGAGAGGTGGCAGCTGCCATGAGCAGATTGGGATTGGCGGTGATGACCGGTGGAGGACCCGGAATCATGGAAGCGGCCAACCGAGGAGCACGCGAGGCCGGCGGTCAGAGCATTGGCTGCAATATCGAACTTCCCCACGAACAAAAACCGAACGACTACCTAGATATCAGTATCGATTTTTCGTACTTCTTTGTTCGCAAAATGATGATGGTCAAATACTCCTACGGTTTCATCGTCATGCCCGGAGGTTTTGGGACCGTTGATGAACTCTTCGAATCCTTGACCTTGATTCAGACTGCCAAGATCAGCAATTTTCCAGTGGTTCTCATGGGATGTGGGTTTTGGGAACCTTTGCGTCAACAACTGGACTTAATGGTGGCGACGCGACGTATTGATCCCGATGATCTAGATCTTTTGTGTATTACTGATGAGGTAGACGAAGCCGTGCGCCACATTGAGCACTGTGCCATTGGGAAATTTCAATTGCACCAACGATTGCGACCGCTGCGAGTCTTGGGAGAGACTCCGGCCTGATGAGCAGCTTCATAACGCAAAGACCCGGTGCCGAAGCACCGGGTCTTCACTTTCAATTCAACGATGACCGATTCAAATGAACCGGCATCTACTGCTGATGATCAGCGAGTCTCGGGAATAGCGGAGCTTCCACCATCACCTGAGGGTGGGGGAGGCGGGGTGGTTCCGCACTGCTTCCAGGACTTGTCGTGACCGCTGGCATCTCCATCTCCGTTGCCGGAGTTGTATCCGTCGCCAAGACCGTTGCCAAGACCACCGCCGGGGTTGTCCCCGCCGTGGACGCCACGACAGCCGCCCCAATAGTCATTGCGACCACCTTGCGAATTTTCTGAGCCAGCTGCTGAAGGTTCGCCGTCTTGACGAACGTCTCCGGACTGGCCAAGGTTGGCGTTGTCCGAATACGCGCTGGCCACAGGAACGGCCAAGGTGACCAAGAAACTGGTGGCAATAACTGTTCGGGTAATGATTCCTGATGTTTTCATAATTTTCCTTTCGCCCCGCCTTGCCGGGGGTTTCGTTTGATAACTGTAATTTACTCTTTCCGTGTGGGATAGCATTTCATACTCGGCGAGCTCCGTGCAAGAGTCTCGCTGGGGCGGTGGAACCCCCTCGGTAGGCTTCTTTCGTGGATTCATCGACGTATTTGCGGGTACTGGCCCAGTCATCCGATGAAACTCGGCAGATCGCCCGGTCCCTAGCCTCGGTAGCCCGAGCCGGCGATGTCATTTTGTTGATTGGCGAGATGGGAAGCGGAAAAACCGTCTTTGCCCAGGGATTCGGCCAGGAACTCGGGGTCGATGAGCCAATTACCAGTCCGACTTTCACCTTGGTTCATTCCTACGACACTGGTCGAATAGTCCTGCACCACGCTGATCTTTACCGCCTGGACTTGCTGAGCGAGGTGGTTGATCTGGCTCTTGGTGAATTGGTTGAAGATGACGGAATT
>JBJOFA010000228.1:0-3515 GCA_046049015.1 Actinomycetota bacterium
TCCAAGCCGGAGACTTTGACCCCAGAGTTAGTCAAGACAGTTCAACGTCTGGGATCACTCGTGCCTCAGATCGCCACGGCTCTCGGAGTTGAGGCGAAGTCGACCAACAACTCACCAAAACCGCTTCGTCCCGCAAGACCCGCCGGTAAGGGCGGCCCGTCCAAGAAACTCCCTCCACGTCCGCCGCTGAAACCAACCACGCAAGCCGTGCCCGTGGAGCCCGCTCCTGTTGAGTCAGCCCCTGTAGAGCCAGTCCTAGCGGAGCCCGCCCCTGTAGAGCCAGCCCTAGCTGAACCGGTCCCCGTAGAGCCAGCCCCAGCAGAGGTCGTCCCAGTCGATCCCGCCAACGTGACCGACGCAGGCCCCATCGTCGAGTAGCTCAAGGGTTGGTTTGGAACCTTCCCGTCCCACTACGGTCGCTGGTATGAGCAACACTGCAGCATCTTCAATTGTCACCTACTCCACCGAGGGACGGGTTGGCATTATCACCTTGAATCGTCCTGACGCCCGCAATGCCATTAATGGTGATGTCGCTCGGGGTGTTGAAGCGGCCATTGACCAGTTGGAAGCTGATGATGAAATTTGGGTGGGCATTCTCACGGCCAATACTGAAGGCCAAGATCGACCAGTCTTTTGTGCCGGGGCCGATCTGAAGGCCATCAATTCGGGGCAAGCCGGCGATCTTGCCACCAAGCGCGGCGGATTCGCCGGGTTTGTATACCGAGAGCGGCGTAAGCCGATCATCGTGGCAGTGGACGGGCTGGCGACCGCTGGAGGCTGTGAGATCGTTCTGGCGGCCGATCTGGTGATTGCTACGACCCGATCAGCGTTTGGTCTCGCCGAAGTGAAACGAAATCTGATCGCCGGCGCCGGAGGACTTTTCCGCCTTCCCCGAGCCATCGGCCAAGCCGCGGCCATGGAAGCCATTCTCACCGGAGAACCAATTCCGGCCCAGCGGGCCTACGAACTCGGCTTGGTGTCTCGTCTGGTGGAACCGGGTCAAGCTATGGACGAAGCCCGTCGTCTGGCATCTCAGATCACGGCTGCAGCTCCACTGGCGGTGTACGCCAGTCGTCAGGTGGTCCTGGCTGCTGCCTATGAAAGCGATGAAAACTTGAAGACGCTAACCAACACCTTGTTTGCGACAGTCTTGGCTTCCGAAGACACCAAAGAAGGCCTTACGGCTTTCATTGAAAAGCGTCCTCCTAATTGGTCTGGTCGCTAGTCGCGAAAAGTGCCGCAGCGGTATCACAACTAAAGATCACGAGATGTAATGATCTTCCGGGCCTTCATACTGGCCCGCTCGTAAAGATTCTTTGTCTCACGATCTCCTGGCAATGCATTGCCCTCGATTGATGAGCATCGTTCTTGGGTAGCGATCTCAGTTGCTAAGGCCAAGAGTCCATCTCCGCAGCCCATCTCGCGGGCTTGCTCTTCTACGTACACCCGGTCAACGGTGCAGATCAATCCTCGTCCCGGTTGTTCGGCTATCTGGTAGAGCAAGAAACCAACGATTGCATCGGCGTATTCAGCCACCAGCGTCCGTGTGAGAATTTCCTCCTCAGCCCACAAGGCAACGGACGGGTGCTCAACCAACCATTCCGGTCCGCCCCGTTGAATGTCCATAGGGGCGCGAGCCACATTGTCCATACCAATGATCTGAGGTACATCGCTCGAGATAGCCGAACGGATGATCAGATCATCAGGAACCACTGTGCCCCGAATCGCTCATATTCTGCCAACGAGTTGAACGCTCACGTGAACAATGGGCAGGTGTCATCGCCCACTGGGCACATAGGGGCACCTTTGCGCACCAGAAGAAAACATTGACTGCACAAACGTTCATCGGCTCGTTTGGGTTGGATGCCGTTGTCGGGATCGGCGCTCAACGCGGCGTCGTCCTCTTCTTCTTCCTCGGCATCTTCCTCGTCGTCTTCGCTGCGACCTTTGATACGAGCATCCAAAATGACGCCAAGGTCAGCCTCTACGTCATCTTCGCCGACGAGTTCTTCGTCTTCGTCTTCATCTTCGTCTTCGGCGGCGTCCTTCTTGCCTTTCTTGGCCTTCTTCTTGGCAACAACCGACGGGACACCTTCCTCAGACTCTTCATCTTCTAGAGGAACTTCGTCGTCAAGAGGGACATCGTCGATGTCATCGAGGTCATCTTCAAGGAGGGCCGCATCCGGATCCTCCTCTTCGATGTCTTCGCCTTCTTCCAAAAAGCCCTCAGCGTCGATTTCTTCAGGATCGAGAATGTCGTCGTTATCTACTGCCATGGGGATGTATGTACTCCTGAAGTTGGAAAAATTCGCAAGGTGCGAGCGCGGATATTAGACACAACTGAGCGAAGAATGGAAAATAAACTGGTGAAAGGAGTCACGCTGGGGGTATCTGGCTGTTTAGCGCTGATTTCGACGCGTTTCGGCGCGCCGTTCGGCCGCCAAACGCTCGAGTTCCGGTGCATCAACGGTCATATGGGACATTGCCTCAGCCACGGCCTTGTGCCCGGCCTGATCGGCAATGAGCCGGTGCATATCAAGAGCTACCTTGCGATAGGCCGGATGGCCCTGAGGTGAGGAGCGTAGTTCCAGCATATGCATGGCTTCTCGAGCATTGAACTGCATCACGTAGCGAACGCGATAGGCCATGGCCACGGCGTAGGAGGCCTGCTGCGGAAAATCATCAACGAGAGCGTCGTAGAGAGCCGCTGATCGAACCATGGCCTCATCGAACTCTTCGGTTAAACCAGCCTCGTCAACGAGGTCGGGTCGGCTGTACCCGTGATTCGGGGTCAGAGCCTGCCATTCGATCGTCAGGAGTCGGTGTCGTTGCAGATCACGGAAGGCCCCGTAATCACTGAGTACATCAAAGCGGTAGTCGATCCGTTCAAAGGCCCGTCCAGGACGGTGACGTCGATTCTCGCGGTCACCAATGTAAGCCTTGAGTATCGCCACTTTTTCGGTGTGGCTCATCCGACGAACCCGTTCCATGATTTGATGTTCGGGAAGGTTGGTGTGCGAATAGCAGATCGCCGCAATCAATTTGTCTTCGCCTTCGGGGTCGAAGTCGGTCAAAGTGACTGCTGGGGCACGCTCCACCGGTGTTTCAGCAAAGAGGCCACTCACTAACTCACTGGTGCTCTCTCGAGTTGACTGTAGGTAGTCGCTCCACCTTCCACCGCGGTCAGCCAAATCGACTCGGCGAAGAAAACTAGGTATGACTTTGCGTAATTCTTCCAACATCAGACCGGCGTAAGCCTGGGCTTCTGGTAGCGGATGGGCGCGCATTCGAATCAGCATCGCCTCGTAATCTTCCTTGCTGCCGATGCCGTAGATGCACGACACGCTGGCCACGACGATCACGTCGCGCCGCGCGAAGAGCGAACTCATCGCCGAGAGCCGCATCCGCTCGATGTCGTCGTTGGTGGAGGAATCCTTCTCGATGAACGTGTCCGTGCGCGGGAGGTAAGCCTCGGGCTGGTAAAAATCGAAATAGCTGACGAAGTATTCGACGGC
>JBJOFA010000229.1:0-3506 GCA_046049015.1 Actinomycetota bacterium
GAAATAGGGAATTGATTGCTGGTGTCATCCGTGACCCCCAATTCGGTTTTTGTGTGATGCTCGGCATTGGTGGCATTTTTGCCGAAGCGCTCGGTGATGTGGTCTTTCGCCCAGCACCGCTTGATGCAATAACCGCGGCTGAAATGATCGAGAACCTTTCAACTCAAAAACTTCTCGAGCCTTTTCGGGGCGAAGAGGCGGTCAATACCGAAGACTTGATCAACATCCTCACCGGACTGTCAAATCTGGTCGTTGATAGACCAGAAATACTCAGCGTTGATCTCAATCCTCTAATTGTCCAAAGTAATGGCCATCCCATTGCTGTTGATGCCCTCGTGGAGTTCTCGACAACCGAATTGGATGGGAGAGAAGATCCGAAATCAAGAAGTGCACGTGACAGCGGTCGGAGTTCTGAGAATCAAGAACGCAAGCGTCCAACTGATGAGCAGTTTCGCGCTCTTTTTGAACCCCGGGGAGTACTCATCGCCGGTGCCTCCACCCATCCTGGAAAATTTGGTTTCGTTTCACTTCACAATGTTTTGGCCGCTGGCTATCGCGGTGCCGTATTTGGAACCAACCTTCAAGGTGAAGAAGTTCTCGGAATTCAAACCGTGGCCGATATTGAAGACTTACCCGACGGCGAGATTGATCTTGTCTTCGTCTGCACTCCGGCCTCCGCAAACCCTGATCTTTTGCGAGCGTGCGCGGCCAAAGGTATCCGCGCTGCCTTTCTCACCTCGGCTGGGTATGGCGAAGCGGGAGAAGCAGGTAAGAAGGCCGAGAACGAACTCGTAGCTCTCGCTGATGAATTGGGTCTGCTTCTCGCTGGGCCCAACGGACAAGGAGTGGTGAGTACTCCAGTACATCTCTGTGCCCAAATCGTTGCTCCCTATCCGCCAAGTGGTCGTATTGGAGTGGCAAGCCAAAGTGGCAACTTTGTTTCCAGTTTCATGAACTGGTCCCGATCAAGTGGTGTCGGAATCAGTCGGGCTGTCTCGGCTGGTAATGCCGCGGCAGTAACAGTTGCTGACTATCTAGATTTCTACGCTGTCGATGACCAAACGACCGTGGGTTTGGCCTATATCGAGGGCATCGAGGATGGGCGTAGTTTGATGCGAGGACTCGCCGGGGCAGCCCGACGCAAACCACTCGTGGTTGTCAAAGGTGGAGCCACAAGTTTGGGAGCTCAGGCTGCTTCGTCACATACGGGGGCCTTGGCCGCCAACGATCGCGTTTTCGATGGCATGTGCCGCGCTGGTGGAATTACTCGCGCCGCCACGGTGGAAGAAGCCTTTGAAGCCGCGGCAACTTTTGCCACTCAGCCCTTACCGAAAGGACCCAACGTTGTCATCTTGACCACGGCGGGCGGTTGGGGAGTAGTCACCTCTGACGCCATTGCGGCTGACGGTTCACTTTGCCTCCTTGACTTGCCGAGCGATCTGCAACAGTCAATTGACAAACTGCTTCCGCCACGGTGGAGCCGAGCCAATCCGGTTGACTGCGCCGGTGGGGAAACTCGAGACACCATTCCACAAATATTGGAACTCATTGCCGAGCACCCCGAGGTTCACGCCATTGTGTACTTGGGGATTGGAATCCAATCAAACCAGGCACGTTTGTTACGCGAGGGAGGCTTCTATCCCGATCATGGCATTGAACGCATTGTGTCCTACCACGAGCGGCAAGATGAACGCTTCGCTCAAGCCGCCGATGAGCTCTCGCGGCGGACTGGTAAACCCATCCTCACTGCCTCAGAGTTAGCAGTGGCTGACCCTGACAATCCCGGTCCGGCCACGGTTCGAGTTACCGGACGTCTGTGTTACCCGTCAGGCAACCGAGCGGTCACCGCCCTTGGTCATCTTTATCGTTACGCTCGCTACCGCCAGCGACGGGGACTCTTGTAAGGCAATGAGTCGGACCTTTTCCAGACGGGCGCGCAATCCTTTGCCCACACTGCTTTTCTTAATTTCTTTTCCGTCGGTCCTGCTCGCCGGCGTCTGGCGCTTTGCCGACTCCCAAGACAACAGTGATCCGCCGCCAATAGACGCCATCGCTGATCTCCCTGAAACCACCCCGCAAACTCCGCTGCTGTCATCTCGTCGTAGTCCATTGGTACTGGCACGTGAATCATCTTCAACCGCTTTTGAAATCGGTCTTCGCCCCTTGGGTGGGGCGGTACTTCCAGGCTCCTGTGCGGCGATCTCGGTGGATGGCATTCTCAGCCTTTCCGACGGCATCGACACTCCCGTCACCCCGGCCAGCACGCTCAAAGTCATCGTGGCGGCGGTGGCACTCGAAGTCTTGGGTCCAGACACCGTGTTTACGACCGAGGTGCGTGCTGATCTCAGCGGAGGTACAGCAGGCACTCTTTATCTGGTGGGCGGAGGAGATCCGATGCTGGCGGCATCGTGGTACCCAAACGATGCCAACTTGTCCCGCTTTCCCCAACAACCGGCAACATCTTTAGACCTACTCGCCGATGCTGTGATCCAACAAGGCCTTCAGCAAGTTAGCGGCAATGTCGTTGGAGACTCAACGCGCTACGACGCAGAGCTGTACCCACCCAATTGGCCAATTCAATTCCGCACCATCGAAGGTGGTCCCATCGGTGGCCTCGTAGTAAACGACAATGCCGTTCTCAACCAGCCAACTCGGGCTCTCGACCCCGGGATTGGGGCGGCCAGCGAATTCGCTCGCCTTCTTTTGGAACGTGGAGTAACGATTTCGGGCGCCGCCACCTCGGGACAAGCTCCGGTAGGTGTGGCCACAATTGCGCGCATCAGTTCAGCACCTCTGGTGGACATCGTTGGCGCCATGTTGGGTACCAGCGATAACAACACGGCCGAAATGCTCCTCAAGGAAATCGGGTTTCAAGCCCGCGGCCAAGGCTCACGCGCCGCTGGAATATCAGTGGTCGAGGAAAGGCTGCGGGCCTGGGGCATTCCCCTTACCGGATGGGCCATGGTGGACGGATCGGGATTGTCACGTGACAACAAGGTGACTTGTAGTTCCTTTCTGGCTGTCTTGGAGCGTTTCCGTACCGGTGACCAACTTGTTTCCCGAATGCCTGTCGCGGGGGTTAGCGGAACTCTGTCAACCTTTTTCATCGGCGGTCCATTAGAGGGTCGGCTCTTCGGGAAGACCGGAACTCTGACTGGTGTCAAAGGTCTGGTGGGTTTCGTGGATACTCAAAGTGGATCCATCATGCGGATTGTGGTCCTCCTTGAAGGTGAAGGTGTGAGCCAAGAAGAAAACTTTCGGCCGATCTGGGAGAAGTATTTAGCTGACGCCGTTGGCGACTTTGCCTCGGGTCCCAGCGCGGAAGAAATTGCCCCTCTTGCGCCTCTTGGAACAACTGCACCGTGACCGGATATCTGTTGCCGATGTTTCCGCTGGGAATGCCGTTGCTACCGGGTCGACTTCTTCCCTTACGTATATTTGAACCGCGCTACGTGTCCCTGTTGCGCCATTGCCTGCAGCAAGAGTCTCCAGAATTTGGCGTGGTC
>JBJOFA010000230.1:0-3505 GCA_046049015.1 Actinomycetota bacterium
TCAATTTCAGTGACATGTCCAATGTCGCTGAAGGTGCGCCCATTGTCGATAAATCCGGACAACTCGTGGGCCTGTGTACTCATATCAATGGTGTTTTGGGTTTCATCCCGTTTATTGATATTGAAAAAGTGTTAGCCGCCTGGATCAACGGCCGCGGCGTCGCCGCACGAAAATAAAAACGCTCACCAAACTGACGATAAGTCCCATCGTCATGGCTCCAAGAGCTATTTCTTGTTTTCGCTTTGGTGTCAACATCGTCCACCACTTGGCATCGGTACCTTCGACGAAGGCTTGCTCATTGGTGACAGTCGGGTTCCAGCCCGCATTTCGCAGTCGTCCACTGGATACCAGCCACGGGGAACGTACGTAGGGTCGCAATCCTGGTGGGATTGGGCCGCGCTGAAAGCGCCACTGGAGATCCGCAATAAATTCGCCTAGACGATCCGGCAACTTGATTCGGGGCACCATCCCGGAAAGAGACCGAACTCGTGAACCTGGCACAAAACCATCGGGGGCCACATTGAATACGCCGCTCAACGAGTTGTTCACACAGAGGACAACAGCTTCGGCGAGATCGTCCAGGTGAACGAACTGGGCAGGAACATCGTCCACACCAAGGCGACCGCCCATGCCGGCAGCCAATGCTCGCACCAAACTTGAAGTTCCATCCGAGGCCATAGCTGGTACCGGTCGTAATACACAGGTCTCACGAACTGGATCTGCATTTCGCCAATCATCAACGAGTTGTTCGACGGTGGCTAACTGGCGAGCAAAGGCAAACCCGAAGTCCGGTCGCAAAGTGGCTTCTTCAGTGAGAGGGATTGGGTTATTGGGCCAGGCGCCATAGACCATGGCGGATGAAAGGAGCAACACGTAGCGAACCCCGAAACGAGTTGCCTGATCAAGGATTTCGGGCGTTCCCTCTGCTGCACTTCGTCGACGTGCAGCCAGAGCATCATGATCCCCGGGCGCCAAATGAATCAAAACGTCAAAGGGACCCTCAGTAAAAACGGTGTTCCGTCGAGCCTCGCGCACCACAAAGCGCTCTCCGAATGGATCCTCTCGCAGAAGACCATCCACCACTCGTCGTCCAAGTGGCCACGTGGCACCAGTGACCACAATTCCTTGCGGTGCCGTCTTTTGTGCCGACTCAACTCGGCCAGCAGGCTCAATTGCAATTACCCCAGAGCTCGACGCCATAGAGCAAACGCTAGTGCCCTACCGATGGAAACGCTTTGGCCCTAGGCTCAAAGCGTGTCTGGGAACAACGACGATTTTGATGATGACTCCAACTCGAATAACCCCTTTGGCGGGCTCTTTGGAGGTGGGGCCATGTTCGGTGACATGATGAAAATGTTTTCCCAACAGGGACCAATTCACTGGGACACGGCTCGACAAATTGCCACCATGACCGCCACAAATGGTCAAGGAGAATCCAATGTAGACCCCTCCATCCGCATAGGTTTCAACGATTTGGCACGCATTGCTGCACAACAGGTGCACCAGGTAACCGGCCTTGGAGATCCGGCTGAAGTACTTTCACTCGAACCCCTTTATGTCACTCCTGGTGAGTGGTGTCGACGAACCCTCGACGATTATCGGCCACTTTTCAATGATCTTGCTTCGGCACTCAGTACACCTGCGAACACCGTTGACGACTCATCCGACGCGTCATCAGCGACTGATCCGTTTTCCACATTTTTTGCCAGCATCACCAGCATGGTGGCGCCAATGACCATGGGGATGACTATTGGATCCATGGTCGGACTTTTAGCCAAAAAATCTTTCGGTCAATATGATTTGCCACTTCCTCGTCCAGCAGACCGAGGACTTTTGATCGTCCCCACAAATGTCGATTCTTTTGCCGGAAATTGGGACCTCGACCAAGACGAAGTTCGGATGTGGACACTGATTCGCGAACTCGTCATACATTCGGTTTACGGCCTCGATCACTTTCGTAACGCGGTGGATTCTCTTGTACGTGAATTCGTTGGTGCCTTTCAACCCGACCCACAAGCGATTGCCGATCGATTGTCAAGCCTCGACAGTGGAGATCCACAGGAAATGATGGGTTCGCTTCAACGACTCCTCAGCGATCCTGAATTGCTCTTAGGGGCTGTCCGGTCACCCAAACAAGAGCGCCTACAACCTCAACTTGATGCCATGTTGGGTTTGGTAATTGGTTGGTCTGACCACATGACTGACACCGTCGGATCGATGATCCTTGGTAACCCATCTCGAATTGCTGAAGCCGTCCGACGTCAACGGGTGGAAACAGGAGAAGAGACCGTGTTCGTGGAGAAACTTCTCGGCCTGCATATCAATCGACAACAAGTTGAACGTGGTCGGTCGTTCGTCAGCGGGGTTTTGGAGCGCGCCGGAAATGATGGTCTACGAGAGTTGTACCGTGGCGAGGAATTCCTGCCAACGGCCGCTGAACTTGATGCGCCGGGACTTTGGCTAGCTCGTATTGAGATTACGAAGGGCGCTTGAACCGACTTCGCAAATGGCCGTAAAAGGTTTTCGGATCATCCCCACGCGCCAGTTGACGTAGCCCGACCCAGTACACAGCCGCTCCCGAAAGGCCGATACCGGCCACAATTGCAAATCCAAGAGCACCCGGTAATTCCAAAAGGACCGGCACAATGCCGGCGGCAACCCACATCAATTGAAAGCGGGTGTAGTAGTTGGCTAGAGCCCGGCCCCGGTTGGCATCGGGAGCGTCGCGTTGAACGATGGACTCGAAGGCCATACTTCCCACTGCCGCTGCATAGTTCACAAACATCATGAGTAGGAGCGCCGTAATTGTTGTGGCCGTGAGCGCCGTAAAAATTCCGGCAGCACCAATGAACAAAAGCCCGCCGACAAGAAGCAGTTCAATAGGTTGCACTTTGCTCAAACGCTTGGCACTGAGGTTCCCCACCAAAGATCCAACCGCAGCCATGCTGACGGCAATGCCAAACCAAACCGTTCCAAACTGAGGACCAAAGTGATACTCGAGTTGTGTCCATCGTCCATTCGGAGCCAAGCCCACCACTTCGGTGCGTTCTGGATCGGCAAACCAAAATGCCAGATGGAAGAAAATGAAGCCCACACTTGCTCGAATCAGGCTCATCGCCGAAACGGCAATGATCACCCCTGGCTGATGAAGTTCAAGTATTTCAAGATCGGCCGCGGCTTCCCGGGCCACGGTCTTTTTGGGTAGTCGGAGAGCATTGAGGGCCGCCAAAGTAAACATGGCTGCTCCAAAAACCAGGGAAAGCTTGGGAGAGATAAAACTCAAAAGGCCAGCCGGTGCAGCTGCCGCGAATCCAACTAATCCAGCAGTGACTCCCAGTTTTGCGTTGGCCTGGATGAGATCCTTTTCTGACCGAAGAAGGGTTGGAACAAGAGCAGATTTCGATACGGCATAGGTCTTGTTGAGAATCATGGCCAAGAAAGCCAGAGGGAAAAGCAAGAGAGAATCCAATTGCGAAATCATGAGCAACATCACCAGAACACGGAT
>JBJOFA010000231.1:0-3482 GCA_046049015.1 Actinomycetota bacterium
ACCATGCGATGGTCCGGGCGCACCGCAGCGCCCTCGATATACCAGCCGCGATGAAGAACTTCAAGGGTGCGTGTGCCAGTCCAACGGGGATTTGCTAAAGCCTGTCGGGTTTGTACGGCCTGAGTTATCGAAGGGGTGTAAGCCGCCAGGATTCCTCCGGAGCGCATGGCAGTCTCGGCCAAAGGTACGACTCGCCAGGGTTCGGGGAGATCCAATATCACTCGGTCTAGTCCGGTCTCATGAATTCCCTCGTAGCAGTCGCGAATTTCCACTTGGTAGCGATCCAAGGCCGACGCACCTAGGAATGACCGAACGTTGGCTTGGGCCCGACGGGCGAAATCTTCCCGAAGTTCGTAGCCCAAGATCTCGGCGCCATAACGCAACATCGTCATCGACAGAGCTCCCGATCCCACGCCACTTTCAAGGACCCGCATTCCCGGACCAATGTCGGCCAACATACAAATCGGTGCCAGGTCCTTGGGATAGATCACTTGGGCGCCGCGAGGCATCTCCAAGACGAAGTCTTCCAACGTTGGCCGCACCGCTATGTAGCGAGCACCTCGAGTTGAAAGAACTCGGCATCCCTCATTCCGGCCGGAAATTTCGCGGTGGGCCACGAATCCAGCATGACTGTGAAATTCGCCATCTTCAACGAGATCAAAGAGATATCGGCGTTGCTTGGAATCGATGAGGAGAACTTTGTCTCCGTAATGGAAGATGCTCAAGACGCGTCACTTTCCGAGCCATCGTGATCAGTCTCGGTCGAACTGGCCGTTGAAAAAGCGGGCATGTTCTTCGCCGCTTCCTCACGACGACGTTGTTTGGGTTTACGAAGAAAAGCCTCCACCGGAACGGGACTGTGAGCCATCGAGCGCTCAGTTAGTCGACAAAAGGCGCACGAACCATCGTGGGTTGCCCCAGTAGGAGCACCGCATCGGTCGCAGGACTTCAATGTCTCCACACCAGCTTGGGCCGTCTCCGCCAAAAGTGGTGCCATCCGATCAAGGAAACCCAAGTAGAAGGAAGCTTTACTTCCTGGCGAAGTCTCCTCCATTGTGTTCAAAGCATCTTTGTAATTCAAATGACGATTTCCCGCTGCCAAGGGGCACTCCTCGACGATGTAGTCAATGCCGCGGATAATGCACCAGGCCGCCATTTCGCGTTCGGTAAGACGAATAAGGGGTTTCACCTTTTTCGGGAAACCATTTCGAGCAGGGAGAACTGGCAACTGGCGGGACAGATACTCCACGTCCCATCTCAAGACATTTCCGTAGAGCACTGCGGCCTCATCATCGAGGTTGTGGCCCGTCACGAGCACGTCATAACCCTCTTCGCGAGCCACTTGATCAAAAATATGGCGTTTGCTCATGCCACAAGCGGAACACGGAACCCGTCCAGTGGCTTTAGCCGCGGTCGGAACGTCGAAACCATGGTCGTCTGGCAAGGACACAATATGAAGTTTCAACTTGCGGGCTGTTGCAAAATCTTCGGCGTATCGACGAGACGTCTGGCTGTATTCGCCAATGCCGAGCCCGATATAGAGGCCATCTGCGGCAAATCCGAGGTCAATTAGTAGATCCCAAACCGCAAGCGAGTCTTTTCCGCCCGATACAGCCACCAAAATCCGATCAGAAATACTGATCATGTCAAAATCATCGATAGCTCGGATGGTCTGGCGACGACAAAGTTGCAAGAAATGCTCGGCGCAAAAATTTGCGTTGTGACGTGGTAACTCAATGATTGCCGGACCGCGACAAGTGCGGCATTTCATATTAAGCGCCTCCGGAAATGACCGGTCGGATCTCGATGACGTCGTCGGCGCTCAGTTCGGCATCTCCAGGAACGAGCGTGCCATTGCGAATAACCAAATGGGATTCTCTGGACATCTGAAGTTCAGCGAGTAGCGCGTGGACTCGTCGACGGCCATCAACAGTAATTTCTCGAGACGGATTACGCAGGATGACTTTCATGGTCTGGACGCTTCTAGGAGTCAGCGCGCGATTGGCGGCGACGACCCCGCCGTGTTTGCACCGTGGACTCTGAAGGAGCATGGGCCAAGATTGTGATGCTTTGTCCCGGTTCAAGACGTTCAGATGAGATGAGTTCCGAAGGCCTACTCAGGATCCTTTTGAGGGTACGACCAGCCCACATCACGAGACCAATGATCAGCCAACTACGCCGACCCCCGAGGACTCCATCTTTCAGCCCGCGTGAGCGAAGGTAACTACCAAGCGCCACGTTCGGTCACGCTCGACGAATTTCGACCAAAGTCGATTTACGTCGCCCACTGCGACGACCAAGGAGGAAGAAACTGACGATAAGAACCATCCCCACGACTCCAGCAATCACCATGAGTGTGGATTTTTGGTCCTCTACCTTGTCTTGAACGTCGCCTTGAAGAGCTCGCAACTTGCCTTCGATATCATCACGCGAGATGGAAGTGGGTGCATTGCGATCAGCCATCAGGATGGTTCCTTTCCAAGGGTGGCCTTCTTGACACGAGCAAGCGAGATTCCGGCAAAAATCAACGAAACCACCAGGACAAGCAAGTACGGAATCCAACTGAATCCCCCATCGAAGGCGTCGGTTTCAGTCTGCAAAAGTCGCAAAAGCCCCAGGAGAATAAAACAGAGCCCTAGGCCCAGAAATATTGAACCAGCAGTTCCCAACGCCAACCAGCGTCCGGCACCCTTGAGGGGTGACCACGTTTCTTGTTTGGCGTAATTCTTTACAAGGTCGAATACTTCCGAAACACTTGCTGATTCGGCTCGCTCAGGCGATGAGGAGAGAGATTTTTCCGGCCGAGACACGCTTAGTTTCTAGCAGGAGTTCAGCAATTCCACACCTCAGGAGGTCAAGGCTGAATGGCTTGGCAGAGAACATGACCCCAATTACGGTCAGTTCAAGGGCCCATTTTCCTGCTGAAACTTGAGAACAGCCTCAAGATCATCAAAGAGTTCCTCCATTGTTTGCAACCGCTCAATGACCCCGGGGCACCGCAAAAGACGAAATTCATCAGCCGCTCCAAATGGAACGAGACCGGCCACGGCAAATGAAAATTGGGTGGGATTGGAAGTGTCAACGGCTTCTCGCAATCGCTCCAAGATCTCATTTTCCCGCTGGCCCGGTCCGATCAACTGAAGTAACGACTCAACGCGAGTCAGACTTTGCTCGACGAGACGTCGATACGGACTATCGGAGTCGTTGATATCGATATCGTCCTGATCAAAGTCGGGCCAGTCCTCAACGGTGGCCCATGGGTGAGGATCATCGGGCAGCCATTCCAAAATGCGCAGACGGCGACGGCCGTAACTGATGACGCTGAAATCCCCCGTCGGACGAGGCACAGCTTCCAAAATACCGGCCACGGTTCCAATCAGGGTGCGCTGATCTCCCCCACCAACTTCAAAGCCCCGCTCGATGAGGACCACGCCAAATTCTGGAGACTCTTGCTGCAGGCAATGGCGCAACAGGGACACGTA
>JBJOFA010000232.1:0-3434 GCA_046049015.1 Actinomycetota bacterium
CCGCCGGCGCGCTAGGGGCTTTGGGGATCATCTTGGCGTTTAATTCTGGTGGTAAACCGATCTACGTCATGCCCCTCGTGTTTGGATTTGCACCCGTCATCAACACCTGTATCAGCCTGACTGAGACACAAGCTTGGGGCAAAGTGGGACCACTTTTCTGGGTAAGCTTGGCTGTGGTGATCGCCGGCGCTATTACGGTACTCACCAAAGCTCCCAAGGCTCAACATGGACCTGCCCATGCTCCACCCGCCACTCCCACTCCGGCTCAGAGTTAAGGCGGGTGCTTGTGGTGGAATCAAGCAACCAAGAATTGCCAGGCGTGAATACTCCTTCGCATGCACGTTCGTCGACCGCCAATGAAGCGCGAGCCGCGGCGGCTCACGTCGATGCCGAAATCGCCGCTGGTCGCGATCCGGGTCCACTCGCCGGAGTGCCCATTGCGTTGAAAGACAACCTGTGCACTCGCGGCATTCCCACCACCTGTTCGTCGAAAATTCTTGATCAGTGGCGTCCTCCATATGACGCAACAGTGGTGCAGCGTTTGGCGGCGGCCGGAGCTATTGCGGTGGGGAAAACCAACCTTGATGAATTCGCCATGGGATCGAGTACCGAGAACTCGGCATTTGGTGTCACTTTGAATCCCCACGACATCTCGCGAGTTTCGGGTGGGTCAAGTGGCGGCAGTGCAGCGGCCGTTGCAGCGGGGTTCGCTCCGGTGAGTCTGGGCAGTGATACGGGCGGGTCCATTCGTCAACCTGCAGCATTGTGCGGAGTCGTCGGCGTCAAACCCACATACGGCACCGTTAGTCGCTACGGTCTGGTGGCCTTTGCTAGCAGTCTGGATCAAATCGGTCCCTTTGCCACCGATGTTCGAGATGCAGCTCTTGTTTTAGAAGTCATCAGCGGATATGACCACTATGACTCCACGTCTATTCCACAAGGTGCTCTCGAGGTGCAAAGTGTTCTTGAGAACGGCGTCGAAGGTTTACGCGTTGGTCGAGTGACCGATCTTCCTGGTGGTGCTGATCCCGATGTTGCGGCTCGTCTGGACGCCGCTTTTACGACCTTGCAAGCCGCCGGGGCCACCATCGTGGATGTCGAGTTGCCGTCATTGAAGTATGGCCTCACTGCCTATTACCTCATCGCCCCAGCTGAAGCGTCCAGCAATCTGGCTCGTTATGACGGCGTGCGCTATGGATTGCGAGTTCCGGCCAGCGATACCAATGCCATGTACAGCGCCACCCGATCGGCGGGCTTTGGTGATGAGGTGAAGCGTCGCATCATGTTGGGCACCTATGCATTGTCGGCTGGTTACTATGACGCCTATTACGGCAAGGCCTTAAAAGTGCGCCGACTAATCAGTGATGATTTTGCGCGGGCCTACGAACGCGCCGATGTGATCTTGACTCCCACGTCGCCGATGGTGGCCTTTCCGGTGGGAGCAAAAGTGAATGATCCATTGTCCATGTACTTGTGCGATGTCTACACCATTCCCACCAACCTGGCGGGACATCCAGCCATGAGTGTGCCCTTTGGAACTGGTGCCGACGGACTTCCCGTTGGCGTGCAAGTAATGGCCTCCACACTTGGCGAACAGGTCATGTTCCGAGTAGCAGCCGCTTTGGAGCGAGAAATGAAATCCAGCGTTTCGAAAAGTGGTGTCCGATGAGTACTGAATCAACTCCGTATCTGATTGATGGCTACGAGATCGTCTGCGGTCTTGAAGTACACGTGGAATTGGCTACGGCGACGAAACTGTTTTCGGCAAGTGCCAACCGATTCGGCGATGAGCCCAATACCCACATCGATCCGGTAACCCTCGGCCTTCCCGGTGCGCTACCAGTTCTCAATCGTCAGGCCGTGGAATTGGCTATGCGAATCGGTCTCGCTCTCAACTGCACCGTGCAACCGAGCACTTTTCACCGCAAGAACTACTTCTATCCCGATATGCCCAAGGCCTATCAGATTTCGCAATACGACCAGCCGATCAATATCGATGGTTGGTTGGAATTGCCCGGTGGTAAACGAATTGGTGTCGAACGTGCTCACCTGGAAGAAGACACCGGCAAGAGCACTCATATCGGCGGAAGCGGGGGACGAATTCACGGGAGCGATCATTCTTTGATTGATTTCAACCGGGCCGGTGTTCCATTGGTTGAAATCGTGGGACGTCCCGATATCTCAACTCCCGATGAGGCCAAGCAATACGTCACCGAGCTCCGTCAAATTCTCGTGGCCATCGGAGCCTCTGATGCCAAGATGGAAGAGGGCTCCATGCGCTGTGACGCCAATGTGAGTGTGCGCAAACCGGGTGAGCCACTGGGCACTCGCTGTGAGATCAAGAATGTGAACTCGGTGCGCTCTCTTGGCCGGGCCATCGAATACGAGGCCCGTCGTCAGATTGTTCTCCTCGAAGATGGCGAAAAGATTCGCCAAGAGACTCGTCACTGGGATGAGACCGATGGTCGCACCCACACCTTGCGCTCGAAAGAAGATGCCGATGATTATCGCTACTTCTTGGAACCTGATCTGGTACCCGTCGACCCCGATCCGCAATGGATTGAGTCAGTTCGTCGGGCCTTGCCTATGTTGCCCCGTGAGCGGCGTATTCGTTTGTCATCGTCCACCGGCTCACCGGCTGATGGCGAAGCCATCATGGTGGTTGTCGAACGCGGACAAGACGACTATGTGTTGTCCGTTGGCGAAGCCGGCGGAGATGTTGCTCGTGCCTTGGTGCACGTTAAAGAGGCTTATGCCGATCAAGGCCCCGTACCAACGATTCCGGCGAGCGACCTTGCTGGTCTTGTCGTTTTAGAGACCACCGGCAAAGTCACGGCCACCCAGGCCAAGCAGATCTTGGCTGAATTAGTGGCTCAAGGCGGAGGCGATGCTGCCGCAATCGCGGCAGCTAAGGGCTTTGAAGCCATGGACGACTCGGCACTAGAATCCATTGTCGCTGGTGTCATCGCCGCTCAATCCGCAGCCTGGGAGAAATTTTGTGCTGGTGAAGAAAAAGCATTGGGCGCATTAGTAGGAGCGGCCATGAAGGCCTCTCAGGGCAAAGCCGATGGCAAAGCCGTGACGGCATTGCTTAATGCCAAACGCGCCAACGTCTGAACTTGTTACACGAGCCTGAGTTAAAGAGAACCACTGCGAACGAGTTGGATGGCCCGACGACAAGTTCGGTTGAAGGCATCAGCCGACATGAGTAGATGATCAATCGGCGTATCTTCTTCCTTGGTATGACTGAGGCCGTTCGTTGAAGACGAAAAGATCATCACCGTCGGGACCGAACGCGCCGTTTCGCTAGCGTCATGTAACGCGCCACTGGGCAACACGATGTCATGACCTTCCACTTCAAGGACACTCTCACTAGCTGCAGCTAAAAGTTCCGGGTGAAAAGGCATGGGTGGAATTCGAAAGATATGTTCGAA
>JBJOFA010000233.1:0-3424 GCA_046049015.1 Actinomycetota bacterium
CAATAGAGCATCACCGCGGGTAGATACCAAGTCCATCACGGCTCTTGACGTGCGGTCAGCTCCACTTTGGAACTCATTATTTTCTTGCATCTGATCAGCAGTGGTGCGGAATCGCGATGCTCGTTCAACCCCAGCCCAAAAGAGATCAGTGCTTTGTATGGCCATGAGTAAACATGACAGGGCCAGTGCGCCGCCATAGGAGGTGGTCAATTTTCGCAAACGTCCATTTGGAACAGGAGGCGCTGCACTGGTTTGAATGAGCACTCGACGTTCGGTGAGAGCCTGGAAGATATTCATCACGGCGATTGCCATCATGAATGCCGAGGGAACGGCAACGACTGAGAAGTAGTGACTCGAGTAGCGCTGGGCTAGGAAGAGTTCAACCCACGCTGCCAGGAACCAGCCCAGCAGGGTGAGATGTAGTCGACGTTTGAGGATGGAGAATCCCGCCCACTCATTCCAGGTGATGAAGGCGAAAATCAGCACTCCCAGGAAAACGATGGGTCGCTCTTGGTAGTAACCGATAAAGCGCGTCACACCGAGGCCGAATTGGTCTATCAGACTCCGTCCGGTGCCTGCGCTCATGAATCGGGCATACGTCCACCAGCCGGCCCAGAACTCATTGAACGACCCGCGGCCGGCGTACCAGAGTGGAGCACTGAGCACGGTGGTACCAACTGTGGCGGTCATAGCGATGAATGGGTGATGCAGAGAAATCGATCGACCTCTATGAACGATGACGAAGAGGCCAACGACGGTGGCGGCTAATGCGGTGGTCAACAGAGTCTGGATAGCCAAACCAAGTGCTATTCCGCACAAGATAAAAGTGATGGTCGCTCGTCGGCGATTGGTCCATCCGCCACGCCAGAGAGCCCCAGCCATCACAACTGCTAATAGGGCCGTAGTGATGTTGCGGCTGTAAATCACGCCGGCGTAGTCGCTCAAAGAAAGCGAGAAATGAATTGCCACCAGACTTCCAGCGGCCGCGGCGAGGGGTCGTGACGCCCCGACTGATCGCACAACGAGCCAAGCAGTGAGCCCGAGGAGAGCCGAAATAAAAATTGCGTAAGCCGAAATAGCAAACCAGTAAGTCTCGTATGAAGTGAACAGGCGCGCTGAATCGTAAATGGCAGTTTCTAATGGCCCTTTATTATGAATACCGTTTTGGTAGTACGTTCCTCCGAAGGTTGCCGCTCGCTCAATAATGACCCGGGCATATTGAGGGTCAAAGTCTTGAGTGCGCAATTCCAAACTGTTCCAGGCCACGAAAATTCCGAGAACCGCAGTACTGGCTGCCAGCGAAGAAGCGAATGGGATGCGTCGCCGAATTTCACTACCTGGCATCCCTTCTGAATTGCTTCGGTGACGCCGAGCCAGCCACCGGGCAAGGACCCAATCTGCGCCAAGTCCAAGCGCCACAATGCCGAGCACACTGAGACGCAGCATTGGTCCAATGAGGTGGCGAAGTACTTCAACTGCATCGCCAGTCGCCGAAAGGTACAGGTCTAGTCCGGCGGCAGCCAGGGCACTGAGTAATACGATTCCAATGGCTCGTTTTCGGAACTGGGTTATTAAAGCAAGAGCTATGCCCACAGCCAATACCATGACCACACCAAGGCCGCCGGGGGAGCGAATCCCATCGAACCAAAACAGTTGATGGGGCAACCGCTGCGAGGTCTCGAATCGGTCGTAATCCTGGAAGTCATAAACCAATGCTGAGGGCAGGACTTCGCCGGTGACATTGACCCAAAAATCGGCATCGATAATGAGTGAAGTCATTTGAACAAGTTGGCCGCTTCCAGTGACCCACGAACGAAATTCAGCGAGTTCGGGTGAACGAAGAAATGACTCTTCATCATCCCAAGTATCCGATCCGGTACGAGCGATGAGAGCGCCGTTCAAGGGCATCCCGCGCTCGACGAAGGCCTCGGTCATTTCCTCATTGGGCAATACCCGCAGGCCGATGTTGTTCATAAGCGGGTATTGATTGCGCTCACTCACCGATTGCGCGGTCACGACATAGAGAACGGTCAGAATCAGAGCACCGACACTCCGACGCAGAGTGCGATAAGTGAGTGACTGTGGCGTTTGCTCGGAAAACTTGCTGGGAGATCTCTCAGTTTTTTGTTTTCGAGCAACGAGAAGGAGAACGAGAATAATGACAACGGCGTACACAACATGGGCGTCGCGAGTGATGACCCACATAATTGTGACGAACGTGGCCCATCTCACGCGTTTTGCACTCAACTGTTGAGCGACGCGAAGCCATAGGGCGATCGCCATTAGACCCAAACTCAAGCCCAATGATTCGCTGAGTATTTCCAGATGCCAGAGACCAAATCGTGGGTTCACGCTCAAAGCCGTGATAGCTGCCACGGTTACCCAGGCGATGATCCGATTCTTCGTGAGGTTGAAAACTGTGTGGCATACCAAAGTCACGCTCAGAGCGAAGAGCAGAGTTTGTACCAGGAAAAACAAATGAGTGTTGAGTCCGCAGAGCCACAAAAGAAGTGGTGTGCCAATAGGGCGTTCGGTGAACCAGAACTCGGGATTGAACGGGCCCAGTTGAGCCACCTTGAGATACGAACGCGAGTCTGGAAATGACAGGGGAATCTCTGATCGCCAGACGGAACCTAAGACCCTCAGGAGATACCAAAGGACTCCAAATGCGGCCGCAATCGGCGCATAATCCCGCCGCCGAACAAAGGATCTTTTCTGTTGGTCAGTCGTCGTATTCAATGTCTTCGGGGAGAACTAGGTCCCAACGGTCACGACAGTCTTGGCACCGATAGGCAACGATGTCTCCCGGGAACCACTGACCATCTTCGCGAGGTGGAGTAATGAGAAAGCATCGGCCTCCACAATCGACGCAGACGATCTCTTGTTCAGGATCCACTCGAGCAGTCTGCCCGTTGCTAGGCCCGTTGAGGACGCGCCAGATTTCCAAACCAGCCAGGCAGGGGTCTTTGCAGGGACCCTCTACGATGTTTGCGTGCGTGTTGTAGCCGGTTCGCTTCGAGGTCGTCCCATTTTCGCCCCTGAAGGCAGCACCACTCGCCCGACCACCGATCGGACTCGGGAAGCGATGTTCAACGCTCTAGCCAGTTTGAATGTGATCGAAGGTGCTCGAGTCGCTGATCTTTTCGCTGGAAGCGGCGCTTTGGGTATCGAGGCCCTTTCACGTGGTGCTCAACATTGCACTTTTGTCGAACGGGATCGAGCGGCCATTGCCATGATCCGACGGAATGTGACCGCTTTGGGAATCGATGACCGGGCCACAATTTCCAGTGGGGATGTATTGGCTCGGATAAAACAACTGGGCCCGGTGGACGTGGCTCTGGTTGACCCCCCATATGAAT
The DNA here is from genome assembly GCA_046049015.1 of Actinomycetota bacterium. GTDB lineage: Bacteria > Actinomycetota > Acidimicrobiia > Acidimicrobiales > Ilumatobacteraceae > Casp-actino8. The sequence continues at coordinate 3,360 of JBJOFA010000233.1, forward strand.
TTGATCAATGGCCCGAGCTCCTCAGCGCCCTTTCGGGGATTATGGGCGAGAACGGCGTGGTCGTG
>JBJOFA010000234.1:0-3400 GCA_046049015.1 Actinomycetota bacterium
ACTGCTTGGGTCACCTCGCCGGTTGTCATCTCGGAGATGGCTGTTGACATTGTCGCAAAATTTTCCTCCACACCGGCCTCGGGGTCATAGACCACGAGTGCAGCCAAAGCTTCGGGCATCGATCGCGTCGGCACCACCAAAACGTGACGAGAAGTCAGAGCATCAAGCTGCTCCGCCACCGGAATGATGTTTTTGTTGTTGGGCAAAACAATGACCTGACGGGCGTTCACGTGATCAACAGCGTCGAGCATTTCTGCAGTCGATGGATTCAGAGTCTGACCACCAGTGATAATGCCTTGTACTCCCAATTGACCAAAGAGTTCCTCGAGACCACTACCGCTGCACACCGCCACGACTGCGGTGGTCACCGCCGGCAGACCGGCAGCAGCGCGCTGGCTGTCGATAACCGCATGACGTTCAGCCACTTCTTCAAAGAGATCGGTCACCCTGATCTGCTTAGGCCGCCCACCAAGGTCAATAGCGGCTTCGATTGCCGCCCCAATGTCATTGGTATGGACATGGCAGTTCCACAGTCCGTCCCCGCCCACCACCACGATGGAGTCGCCGATTTCGGCCCAATCCTTTTTGAATTCACCAATACGTCCATCATCAAGATGAAGGAAATACATGACCTCGTAGCGCAAGTCGGCGACGTCTATTTCGTGATGTTCGTCAGGATGGTCATCAAGGTGACCGCCAGGAGCCCGCATACCCGAGGACTTTGTTCCCGAAATCACCCCGGAGTCCCGGTCCAATTGAGCTGCTTCTTCTGCCGTCTCGGCCTCGGGCATCGGCTCACCATCGACCACATTCAGAGCCGCGTCCAAAAGGAGCAAGAACCCCGCCCCACCGGCGTCCACCACTCCCGCATCTTTCAGAACCGGCAACATCTCGGGGGTTTTATCCAAAGCCGCTCGACCAGCATCACGCGCCGCCCGCAAGGTAACTCCGAGAGACGCTCCCTCAGCTGCCGAGGCTTTGGCGGCCTCACTCGCCTCGCGAACCACGGTCAAGATGGTTCCCTCGATGGGTTTCATCACCGCTTGATACGCCGCTGTTGACGCCGCACTCAAAGCCTCAGCGACTTCGGTTGCGGTATTGGAGGCCCGCGACGAGAGTTTGCCGGCCAGGCCTCGCAAGATCTGGGACAAAATGACACCCGAGTTACCGCGAGCTCCCATTAACGACCCATGAGAAATGGCCTGACAAGTGGGCTCGATATCAGCGTCCGCCTGTTCTAGTTCCGCCACGACCGCATCAAGGGTGCGCGCCATATTGGTGCCGGTATCGCCATCGGGAACGGGATAAACGTTCAAACGATTGATACGCGGAGCGTGGGCCTTGACCGCGTCGCGAAACGTGATCACCGTTCGTCGGAGACGCTCGGCATCGAATTTTTCGGAGGACTCCTCCGAAACGTGCGGACGCGGATTCACCTCCCCGATGGTAGTGGACTCGCTAATTTCCGCCATGACCAGGACGGCGGCCAGATCTGCTGATTTCGCCAACCCGCCCCCTAAACATCCTTTTAGGCCGTACCTGTCGCAGGGAGTACGCCCGGTGGTAGCGTAAGGGCTCGGGCATGTAGCCCTTTTAGATGTGTTTGACGGGTTTGCTAACCCGAGGATTTGAAAGAAGACCGAGTCATGGCTGCAGTATGCGACGTGTGCAAGAAGCATCCCTCATGGGGAATGTCCGTGTCCCATTCGCACGTGCGCACCAAGCGCCGTTGGAACCCGAACATCCAGCGAGTTCGCGCCTTGGTAAATGGCGCCCCTCGCCGCCTCAATGTCTGCACCAGTTGCATTCGTGCGGGCAAAGTGACCAAGGTCGGTCGCACTTCGGCCCCTTCCAAGTAATCGCCCGCTATGCAGGGAGTGGTCAAGGCCTTCGATCCGGGTACCAAAACCGGGTTACTGCTGTGCGATACAAATTTAGCCGAATACGAATTGGCTGAAAATGCCCTTGAGGGCAGCATCTTGCGAATGTTGCGTCCCGGGCAACGCGTTGTTTTCAACCTGACCGACGATGGTTTGGCCACTCGCCTCCGGCTCGGCTCGGAGGTTGACATGGGTACCCCGAACACTTCACCGTCGGCGTAGGTTTTCACTGGTGTAGTGGAGTTCACACTGAATTTCAGGTCCTAATCAAGAGTGAATGTGGAATGAGTCTGGGCTCAGACCCTAGATTCAGAAGACCAACCGAGGCAGCGACTCCAAAGGAGACCTCATGAGCGGATCCACTACCAACGAACGTTTGAAGACTTGGGTCGATCAATGGGCGGCCATCCTTCAACCTGAGAGCATTTACTGGTGCGATGGTTCGGCCGAGGAGTATGACCGCTTGTGCCAACAGTTGGTGGACAGCGGAACCTTTACCAAACTTGATGAGGCCAAGCGTCCCAACAGCTACTGGGCCCACAGCGATCCCGGCGATGTGGCCCGAGTTGAAGACCGCACCTACATCTGCTCGGCGAATGAGTCTGATGCCGGACCTAGTAACAACTGGCGTGATCCTGCTGAGATGCGCGCCGAGTTGAAGGTTTTGTATTCAGGGGCCATGAAGGGGCGCACGATGTATGTGGTCCCTTTCAGCATGGGCCCACTCGGCTCACCCATTGCGCACATTGGCGTGCAATTGACTGACTCGGCCTACGTAGCCGTCAGCATGCGCATCATGACTCGAATGGGTCAAGGAGCACTCGATGTTCTCGGTTCATCGGACTGGGTGCCCTGTGTGCACTCGGTTGGCGCTCCGTTGAGCAACGGACAGGCTGATTCGTCGTGGCCCTGCAATCCCGATAACAAATACATCGTTCATTTCCCCGAGACACGTGAGATTTGGTCCTACGGTTCGGGTTACGGAGGCAATGCTCTTCTCGGTAAAAAATGTTTTGCCTTGCGTATTGCTTCGGTGATGGCTCGCGATGATGGCTGGCTAGCCGAGCACATGCTCATTCTCAAACTCACCAATCCCACGGGCGATTCCAAGTACATTGCTGCAGCCTTTCCCTCGGCTTGTGGAAAGACAAACCTCGCCATGTTGGTGCCAACTATCCCCGGCTGGAAAGCCGAAACCATCGGCGACGACATCTGTTGGATGAAGTTTGGCGAAGACGGACGGCTCTACGCCATTAACCCCGAAGCGGGTTTTTTTGGCGTGGCACCGGGAACCGGTTACGACACCAATGCCAATGCCATGCATACCTTGTGGGGCAATTGCATTTTTACCAATACCGCGCTCACCCCCGACGGGGATGTTTGGTGGGAAGGAATGAGCGAGGACGCCCCAGCACGAGCGACAGACTGGAAGGGCAACGCCTGGACTCCGGAAACCGACTCACCTGCGGCTCATCCCAACGCTCGATTTACAGCTCCCGCCGCTCAGTGCCCGTCAGTGG
>JBJOFA010000235.1:0-3387 GCA_046049015.1 Actinomycetota bacterium
GTAGACGAAACTGTCGTAACTGTCGAGAACCAGGATGCGGGTCACGCCTTTAGCCTGCCACCCCAGATCGTGAATCAAACCTTCGATTCAGCCGTGATGGCAATTCTGGCTCTACGCCAAGGCCCTCGACCGCCTACACTGGTCATCTGTGGCACCCCCGAAACGCAAGGCCGGCGGCCGAACGACACCCAAAGGAACTCGTCCCCAAGAAGGACGCGTGACCAAACCAGAGCACAATGAACATGGTGTGGCGGCGTCGACTCGATACACGCCACCGATTCCGAAATACGTTAAGGAAAGCCCGCAGTGGGTCCCCATCTTGATGTTCGCCCTGTTTATCTTTGGCGGTTTGGTCATCTTGTTGTATTACTTGGGTGCGGTTCCCGGTGGACGAAGCAACTACTACCTCTTGCTGGGGTTAGCGGGCATCCTGGGCGGTCTTTTCACCGCCACGAAATATCATTGACCCGACTCCTCGAGTCGTCAATAGTCCTCAAACCCGGTATCCACAACCTGTGGATAAAACAGGGGATGATCACACGCTTGTCATTTGGTCGTGATCACCAGTAGTGATCGCAATCTGTTCTGAGCAGAAATCGTGATCTTCACAACTCCGTGGCGATGAGGTCCATATCTTCCATGCAATGACGGGGCGGTTCGGGATCCTGTTCCGGGGCCATCGTCATCTTGAGCTCCACCCCACACAAACTGCAACGGTAACGGACGTTCACCTTCCGAAGTTCCCCTTCCGGAGGAGGGGGAGGCAGGGGGGTTGTCATACTGCGTAGCAGACCCATACCGGTGCGCCACATGAACAAAAAGATCAGGATCGCGCCGATCACCCAAATGATGCCGGCGAGATCCATAACGGTGAGTCTCTCAGCCCAGCCGCTCGATAATGGTGGCGTTGGCCATGCCCCCACCTTCGCACATGGTCTGGAGACCGAAGCGACCACCGGTGCGCTCCAATTCGTTCAGCAACGTGGTCATCAAACGGGCGCCCGAACATCCAAGGGGATGGCCAAGGGCAATGGCGCCGCCGTTGGGGTTGACCTTTTCCATATCGGGATGGAATTCCTTTTCCCAAGCCAAAACCACCGAGGCAAAGGCTTCGTTGATTTCCACCAAGTCGATATCACTGATTTTAATTCCGGCTCGCTCCAACACTTTGCGGGTGGCGGGAATCGGAGCGGTGAGCATGTACCGAGGGTCGTCGCCGGCAAGACTGAAATTCACGAAGCGAGCCCGCGGGGTGAGACCGAGAGCTTTGGCCTTGGCCTCACTCATAATCAACAGGGCTGCGGCACCGTCAGTGATCTGCGAGGAGTTCCCAGCAGTTACTCGCCCGCCCTCTTCTTCGGAACGGAACGATGGCTTCAGTTTGCCGAGGCTTTCCATGGTGGTTTCGCGGAGGCCTTCGTCCGTGGTCATCATGTTGCCCTCGGCATCCCTGACCGGCAAGATTTCCCGGTCAAAACGACCTTCACTAGTGGCTCGGGCCGCCCGAAACTGAGACTGAACCCCAAAACGGTCCATATCGTCGCGTGAGATGTTCCACTTATCGGCAATGAGTTCCGCTGAAATTCCTTGAGGAACAAGGCCTCCTTGGTCTTGATAGCGAGCGCCGACTTTGGGGCCGAACGGCCAGCCGTACTTGCCGTCACTCATCGACGCTCCCATAGGAACCCGGGTCATGACTTCTACACCAGCGGCAACGACGATGTCATAGGCCCCTGCCATGACACCTTGGGCCGCAAAATGGGCCGCCTGCTGAGACGATCCGCACTGACGATCAACAGTGGTGCCGGGAACTGATTCAGGCCAACCCGCAGCCAGAACCGCATTACGAGCCACATTGGCGGCCTGCTCGCCAACTTGCATCACACAACCCATGACCACATCGTCAATGATCCCCGGATCAATGCCGGTGCGTTGAACTAATGCATTCATAGTTTCTGAAACCAGATCAACGGGATGCCATTCCTTCAATTTGCCATTTCGGCGACCAAGCGGGGTGCGGATGGCATCAACGATGACTGCGGTGTGCATGGGGGACGTGTTCATGAGGACTCCTCCGGTATCTGAACTGACACGAGCTGGTATTCACCAGCGATCTACAGGTCCAGTCTGCTGTGCCGAGCCCGGAAATAACGAATTCACGTCGCCGGACGACTGGTCACTTCCTGACTGGTCACTTTTTAAACGGTGAAATCTTGGTGAGAGCCCGGACCAGGGCGGACACTTCGGTTTCTGAGAGGTCACTGGCAAATTCACGCTGAATTGCCCGTCGATACAAGATGTTGGCGTCTCGCCACACCAAACGACCCATTCTGGTCAACTGCACCATCACCGCTCGATTGTCATCCCTGGAAGTTGATTCCTCGCGTGTGACATACCCACGAGCGGTCAATGCATCGATTCGCCGAGACAGACTGCTGGGGACTGCGGCTAAAACATCACACAGTTCTTTGAAGCGGAGTTGGTCATTGTTTTGGGCCAGCGCGGCCAAAACATCAAACTGCGGAAGTGACAAATGAAATTCGTCAGCCATTTCTGCTTCGATCAAACGAGATACGACTTCACCGGCGGTCTGAAAACTTCTCCACAGTGCAACCCGCTCGGCGTCAAGACGAGGCATTGTTCTTTACCATCCCGAAGTCATGACACCGTCTTGCCCGATGCCAACGAACGGAAGCCTACTCAGTTTGCCGAGTTCTGTATAGAGGCAACATATTCCCGGGCCTGCTCCCAAGTTGCTCGTTCCCCTATCAGAGTACGGAACGGCATGAGTTGCCGCGGTCGACTCACGCCCAGCGCGGCGACGAGAATTCCGTCCTTTTCGTACAGAGCAACGAAGGATCGCTCTTCAGGAGTTCCAAAAACGACGTGAACATTTTCGTCGCCTTCGGCTCGCCCCAGAAACTGAATGCGCGCTGTGAATTGATCGCTCCAGAAAAATGGAACTGCGGCGTAATGCTTGCCCTCCTCACCACGTGATTCAGCCAAAAGATTGCGCGCCGCTGCTGCTCCTTGTTCGGATGCCGTCGTCCAGTGCTCAACGCGCATTTCACGACCGTACAAATCGTTGAACCAATGACACACATCACCAGCGACATAGATTTTCGGTACTCCGGCATTCAAAGTTGCATCACATCGCACGCCGTTATCGAGCTTGAGTGCAGAACCTTCCAGCCACTGGGTAGCGGGAGCAACTCCGATGCCGACTACCACCACATCGGCGGGGACTATCTCTCCGTCTTTCAATCGCACTCCGCCGACTCGGCCGGGCTCACCTTCAATGAGGCCATCCACCATGATCGAAGTTCGTAGGGTCACACCATTATCTCCATGAACTAACGCCGCTGCTCGTCCCATCTCCGACCCGAG
>JBJOFA010000236.1:0-3383 GCA_046049015.1 Actinomycetota bacterium
GATTTCCACGTGGCAATGTCGCGCCCGGCATGAGTGATGCCCGCCTGATGCAGGACTTCCAAGGAGACGCCAATGCTGAAGGCCACATCATCGATATGTTGCCGACGATCAGCTGGTGATGGGGGCAAATGCGACAACGTACGTATCACGCTCGGTCCGAGGCCGCGAGCTAAATCGGCCGCCGCTATGGGAGACGCGGCCACCTTTTGCAGCCAGGTAATTCCGGCTGACGATGTCCAGGACCAGTCTGATGCTTGACCTGCGAATGAAAATTGCCACGGGGCGATGATTTCTCCCAACATGTCAATCGCTGATTGTTCAATACGTCGACGCTCTTGGGGAGCAATTGATGATCGGGATAAGCCTTGACTCCACTTGTGGTCACCAAAGACGGTGGTCAAGAGCGCACGAATTCGTCGTCCGGCAATCTCGGGTGAGGTCGTTGCTGGATCGGTGACCTGCAACCAAAAGGCTCGAACGAGATCGGTGTCATGGGCCCCGTAGATGAGGGGAGCGAAATCGTCGAGTGAGTCCATGAGCATCGAAGCGGCCCGCGGGTTAGTGATCAGTGATTGCAGGGTGGTGTCGATATCGGTGGGCTGGCCATGGGTTGCTTTGGCCCACCAACTGGGATGAGTGCTGGTCCAAGACAGGATGGTGCTCTTGGCGTGTTGGGCTAATTGAGAATCGGTTGGATGGGGAGATCGGGGCTGGGTCCAATGGTTCGATGAACTCGGCAGAGGACCGAGCCGCTCGAGATCGCTCCGCAACACCCCCACCACTTTTTCTTGTTGGGCGCGACATCGTGCCATTTCGCGTTGAATTGATCCCCACACTGTTGACATTTCGGGGGGAAGTGAACGGCACAACTGGCCAAGCGCAAATTCAAGATCGTCAACGGCGCGTTGCAGGGCTGCCAGGCGCTCGGGTTCAAAAGCCAGGACCGGCATGACGTCTGGTTAAGAACCGTTCAGAGAGGAATCTGGCTGTCGATGATCAGAATTTCGTCGATGAGGACGAGGAGATGACGATGCAATCCGTTGAACTCGACTTGAGTGCTCTGAGCGGTAGGGCCGATCCAAGTGTCGTCATTGTTCAGTCGTTGAACCGCTGAGAGGTTGTGCTCAAGGATGAAGTTCAAGCGAGCAGCAAGGTCACGACCGGCGGACACGATGCAATGTGTGCCAACCAAGAGGCGTGGTGGCGGCAGGAAGGAAATGGCTAGCCGTTGTCAAGAGTTCGAATGACAACGTGATGCGGAAGTTGGGTGACAGCCTCGATGAAGCCGTCACCATGGACAATAAAGCCATGCCGTTCATAAAACGCTAGGGCAGCGTCGCGAGCATTGGCCCACACCAGGTCCACCGACTGCTGACGCCACAAGTTGAATCCGGCTTGCAGCAATAGCGAGCCAACTCCACGACCCTGACAACGTACTGCGGTGGCCATTCCTCGTAATTGGACTGCTGAGGTACCCGGAAAGTATTGACACTCGCGGCGAAGCCAAGTGCTGGTACCAATCATGGTTTCATCTTCATCAAAAGCAGCCAGGTGAATAGTTTGTTCATCGTCGTCGCCATCGAAGTCGACAACCTTGTTCGCCATATCGGCCCGCAGAACGGTCCGTCGTAAATCCCGAACATCAACGGCTGAAACTTTTCGAACCGTGAAGACGTTTGATGAATCGTTCATTTCAGACGTCACAGCGGGGCCTCGAGCCGGGTTAGACCCTGAGCAATGGTGTTGGCTTCATCAAGATCATGGGTTACCAACAGTGAAGTCATTCCTTCAATTGTAAGAATGTTTCGCAGATCAAGAGCGAGGCGATCGTGAAGTTCGCGGTCGAGGCCGGTGAGCGGCTCGTCAAGGAGCAGTAGGCGTGGTCGCGGGGCCAAAGCCCGAGCCAGGGCCACACGTTTGGCTTCTCCGCCTGATAACGACGCTGGTTGTCGTTGCTCAAAACCAGTCAGACCAACTAGTTCCAAGAGGTAGTTGACCCGACGGCCTATTTCTTGGCTGGAAGCTTTGGCCATTCGAAGTCCGAATCCGATATTGGCTGCTACATCGAGATGCGGAAAGAGTTGGTTATCTTGAAAAACCAAACCGACGGAACGTCGATAGGTGGGGACATCGGTGACATCGACATCATCGATGAACACTCGACCAAAGTCGGGTTGGAGGATGCCAGCAATCACGCGAAGCACGGTGGACTTGCCGACTCCCGATGGTCCGACCAGGGCTTCAAGTCGACCTGCCTTGACCGCCAGTGAGAAGTGACTGAGGATTCGAGTCTCACCAAAGGACACCGAAATATCTTCTAGTCGAAAACTCATCGCCGAGAACCAGAGTCGGCGAGGCTGATGATGGCCATAGTCAACACCAGGAGCAATGTAGCGGCTGCCATAGCGGTGCTAAACGATAACGATCCAGCTCGGCTGAGCAGCCGAGAGATGGCAATCGGCAGCGTCTCAGTATCACGGCGGGTGAGAAAACTGGTGGCCCCGAATTCACCAAGAGATAGTGCTCCAGACAGGGCAATGGCCGAGGTAATTGCGGGACGAATGAGGGGGAGGTCGATGGAGAAAAATCTTTGAGTCGGTGACGCGCCGAGACTCGAGGCCGCCTCTCGTAAATCCGGGGGAACGGATTGCAGAACTGGTATCGCCGAACGGATAACAAAGGGAAGTGCGATAGCAGCGTGCACGATGGGTATCAACCACCAGGCAGATCTGATGTCGTAAGGATCTTGGTCGTAGGTGACCAGAATGCCGAATCCCACGACAACAGCCGAAGTGCCAAGGGGCAGAACGAAGAGAGCCGAGGTGAATGGAAACTTCTTGTTGGAACGCTCTCGACCAGACCGACGAGTGAGAGCTTGGGCGGCTAATACTCCACTGGGGACGGCGATGATCACCGTGAGAAAGGCAAAAAGGATTGATGTCGTAACCACTCCGGTGATCTCTACCGGTAGTCGGTCAACTGTCTCTAAACCGAAAAGAACTTTGTAACTGCGAAGGGAAAGGCCGTTGTCGGTTCGTAGAGAGCTGACCACTAAAGCGATGATCGGAATGGTCATGATCGCGGCCGAGAGATACGCCACCCCTAGCAAGAATCTTGGTGCAGAGCTTTGCTGAGAGTGCGAGGGAGATTGAGCAGTGTGAAGGGCCAAGGTGGGTCGGCGCATCCAGATGGTTGCCGCCAGAGCAATGAGAATTGTCTGGGTCAGGGCCAGCACTGTGGCTCCTGATGTATCTCCAAGTTGCACAACCCGCCGGTAGATCTCTACATCAACGGTGGCACGAGTTGGTCCACCAAGAATGCGAACGACGCCAAAAGAGGTAAAGCACATGAGAAATACCAAGGCCGCACTTGATCGCAGCGCC
>JBJOFA010000237.1:0-3379 GCA_046049015.1 Actinomycetota bacterium
CGCGACCGTCTCCTGTGTACCAACAACTCGATCACCCGATGGCCAACACACGGGAGGTTGCCCTTGGGACGCACACTCACAGACATCCTCCAGGCACTCGCCGACGAACTCAAAACTCTCGTCACCGACGACGGTTGCCGAATTTGCTCCACACTGCATCCCGATTCCATCGGTATTCGGCACGCAACGTGCTACTCATCCAAGCCCAACGACCGAGCACCATCCACGTCTCGAACTAAACGGGGATTGATTGAAACGCGGCGCAAAACCCTCCGTGGAAGCGGACCGAACATTGTCAGGTTGGTGGGACCGGCACCGGAGTCGCCGGTGCTATCGAGCAATCCCGAGCGGCGCGCTACTCGCAGGTGTCGGTGACGATGACCGACTCCACACTCAGGTCCTTGTTGTACAAGATGGCCCTCACGGCTTGGCTCGTGTCCAGGTCCGGATATGTTCCATAAGTGAAGTCGGTCGCACTGACGGTCCAGTTTCCTTTGGATCCTCGACTCCCGGGAATCGCCCTTCGCTCACCGTAGCCCCCTACGTTGAGCTGATCAGCGGGTGTCACCGTAAAGGCGACCCAATACGGCTTGCCAACGTCCTTGCTCCAGGCAACGTAGACGTCGTTGTTAGTTGCCGAGCAAGTCACCGTCAACATCACCAACGGAGCGTTTCTCACGTAGGCATTCGCCGGCGACGAACCGATCCCCGCCACGGACATCAGGAGTGCCGCAGCGATTGCGATTCTATTTTTCATGGGGGTTCCCGCCTCTGTTGCTGGTGAACCTACCACGGTTCACCCTGTTTAACACCACGAACTACAGCTACGTCGCTCACTGGAGCGACGGAAACCTCAACGTTGTCCGCGCCACCGCAGACCACGGCATAAAGGTCTCCCACAAGAGAGTTTGTTCAAGGAACTCAGCGGTGAACCTGGCACGTACTCTGACGATGCGCTCGCCGTGAAGAATGCCTACGACGCTCCATTCGTGGGTTTGGGTGAGGAAGGAATCACCGGACCACGTCGATTTCCCATGAGCATCCCTGCGCACGACCGAGTGTCGGGCAACTCGATCGAGCAGGAGCGACACTTCGGCATCGTCAATAGCACCACATTGCCGGTGAACTTCGTGTGGGCTACCAATGACAACGTCCTCACCACCGATTGGGGCCGTCAATGGCACGCCATGATCCCGCACGTCACGTGGGACGAGGTCCCCGCCGGGCACTTCCTGTAAGACACCCATGGAACCGAAATCGTGTCACTCGTGCTCCCGCACGGCGGGTGATCACGTGAACACAAAGTTCAGCGGCCGACATAGGCGAACCATTGCTCCTCTGTCCAGTGGGAACGCAGTTCCGCGGTGACGAAGTCACTGGTCCACCGCACCATTTCGATGAACGGGAAGTCCACCGACATCACCTCAGTAAATGCCATCCCATCGAGTAAAAGCGCCGCGCCATCAATGCCGATCTCGACGGGCTCACCGACTTGTACTCCAGCGAGTCGCATCTGCAGCTCGAAAACCGCCTCGGTATCCCAATGCTCGAACATGTTGCCTGCCATCAGCTGGTCGGTCATGATCTCAAGAATTTCCAACAGTGCCGAAACTGCTTCTGGTTCGAAAACGATGGTACGTGGTTCGATCATCTGTCGCCCCCCAGGCAGGGGTCGTGCTCACGTCCTGCGGTCAAAGAAATCAACAGCCTAACCATCGACCCACCAAGGCGGGGATGGTGCGAAATTCGCTGACTCCAATGCTTGAACGGCACTTGTTGGACGCGCGCCGTTCAGGCGGTGTAGAGAGGCAAATAGCGACTATTGAAGTTGCCGATGTTCGGTAGCACAGTCGACATATTCCCGTCGGCGACGCCGAGCCACTGGGCGAGAGTCGCGGCGTATTGGTCGACCGAAGTCGTGGGCACCAGGTTGCCTTGGCCGACATCGAACGCAGTCCCATAAGCAGTCGGCGGGAAGTCGCCCAAGATGGTCCCCCCAGCAACGCCGCCGCCGAGCACCAACTGGTGGGAACCCCAGCCGTGGTCCGAGCCGTCGCCGTTGCTGGTCAACGTGCGACCAAAGTCGCTGGCGGTGAATAACGTGACGTCGTTCTGTCGATTGATTTGGCCGAGCCACGACCAGAACGCGGAGATTGCTCCGTCAACCGTGGCCAAGCGCGCTGCCTGCAAGTTCAGCAATTCGTCGTGGTGATCGAATCCGCCAAGACTGACCAGGAATACCTGGCGCGACGTCCCAAGAGCAGCTTGGCCGGCGATCATGCGGGCCACGACATGGAGTTGCGAAGCCAGCGAATTGTTGGCGGGGATTGGTGTAGTGAAAGTGTTCGCGGCCGGAAGTGCCGTACGGAGCAATTCGTTAGTCTCGATTGATCGCCGGTTGACGACGCCGAGTTCGTTTTCAAAAAGGTTCGTGCTGGAGGCCGTCACGAGGTTCCGGTAGTAGGTAGTTGCTGCGCTCGAACCGTAGAGAGATCCTGTAATGGCATTCATGGTCAATGCGCCAGACGTACTCACTTGGTACTGAACCATGGATCGGCCCGACAACCACAGAGCGTTGCCGCTGGCAGAGATACAGGTGAAGGCCGTGGTCGAGTTTTGCGCGGCCAGCTGATCGCCGATTGTCCCACCCCATCCACTACGGGCGCCTTCGCCACTTGCGGCGTAGGCCTGCCATGCCGACTGCTGGTCGTTATGGGAGAACAACTTGGGCGGCAGCGGGACCGACCTGGCGCTGTACTGGGCTCGAGTGGTCGGCACGATAAGAGGGCCGACGTTGGCCACCACTGCGGCCTTGCCGTCAAGATAGAGCTGCCGCGTGGCGGCGAGCGAGGGGTGCAACGCAAACTCACGTCCGCCTTGTGAGGCCACCGGTCCGAGCGAGGTAAGACTCTCGCGAGCCAACGCAATTGTCGGTCGCGCCGTCTGATACTCGGTGTAGGAGGCCAAGTCGTAGGGCACGACCATGTTGGTGTGGTCGTTGCCGCCGTAGAGGAACAAACAGACCAAAGCGCGATAGCCCCCTGTCTGCTCCGCCGCAGCGCCGATGGAGGCAAGATTGAGGGCGAAAGGTCCGGCGGCGCCAGCGATGGTCACAGAGGCGCTGCGCTTGAGGAACTCACGGCGGGTAAAGGGGGAAGTCATAGTGCCCTCACTTCTGCACGAGGTAGTCGGGTGAAGACATCACACACAGCGTGGCCAACATGACACGGTTGAGCCGCGCCGTGGTCTGGTTGGTCGCCGGTAGCGAGATCGTGGATATGGCATCGCGGATGAGAGTTCTCGTCGCAGAACTCATCGTGCCGAACGTGAGGAGCAGGTCAAGATGGTTCACCAAGCTGTCCGGCTTTGTGGCGAGCGA
>JBJOFA010000238.1:0-3379 GCA_046049015.1 Actinomycetota bacterium
AAATGTTCAAGGAGGAAACCTCCGGCTACTGGTCCGAAAGCCACGGCCATACCTGATACCGCCGACCAAATGCCGATGGCTTTGGCTCGCTCAACGGGATCGATGAACAAGTTGGTGATGATCGCCAACGTGGCGGGAAAGACCAGCGCTGCTCCCATGCCCATCGCTCCACGCCAGATGATGAGTCCATCTGCGGAGCCGGCAAATGCCCCGAAGCCGCTGAAGATGGCAAAGAGAACCAAACCAATTTGCAGGGTTCTCTTACGGCCCAGTCGGTCGCCAATGCCACCCCCGGCGAGAAGCAGACAGGCAAAAATCAACGCATAGGCATCAACTATCCATTGCAACGAGGTCACTGAGGCATCGAGTTCACGCTGCAAGGTGGGCAGGGCCACGTTGACGATCAGGTTGTCGACGACAACCAGAAAGACACTGGCGCTCAGTACGGCAAGTACCCACCACCGTCGCTCATAGGCCCGCTGATGTGCGTTTTTTTCGGTATTAGTTGTCAAACTCGAAGTCATACTTGACATTGTCTACCAACTACTTAGACATTGTCAAGTGTTTTTACATCAATTGTTCTAAAGTAGGGACATGTCCGTTCAGCGAGCCGTACTCGACGCCGCCTTGGAGATCATTGCGGCTGAAGGTCCCGATGCAGTGTCCATGCGCGAGGTTGCCCGGCGCGCCGAAGTCAGCCATCAGGCTCCCTATCACCACTTTGAAGATCGAGCAGGAATTTTCGCTGCTATCGCCGCTGAAGGTTTTGAGACTTTGGCCGCTGAACTCCGGGCGGTTCTAGCCGATAGCCCGCAGCCGTCCCGACAATGCTTCGCCGCCTATGTGCGAATGGCTATGGAATATCGAGGCCATTTCCGAATCATGTTCCGCTCAGATTTGTGCGGTATCTCAACGCACGAAACGACACGCATCGCTGCAGATGCTGCTTTTTCAGAACTCCTGCGTATGGTGGAGCGCGTCATTGGGCGACCATCAGATGACATTGAATCATTCACGTGGGCCACTCTCATTTGGTCGGCGGCCCACGGATTTGCGACCCTCATGCTGGATGGACCACTTCTCGGCAAAATGCCACCGGGCGTTACTCAGACAACATTGACTGACAGTTTCGTGGAACTGTTTAGTGACATGGTGGACAATCAAGCTGCAGCGATCGGATTCAGTCCTCGACGGTGATGCCGGTTAGTCCGTGATGGTCCCCGGCAGAGTGGCGTCGAACAGTATGGCGTCCCAGATTTCTTCGTCATCGAAGCCCAGGGCCCATAGTGCCACGCCACCAAGTCTGGCTTGAATGGCCAGATCCATCCGCGCCCGAATACCTATGGCGTCGATGTAGTGCACCTGCCGAGTCTGAACACAAGTTTCGGAACCGTCGCTGATTTCCAGTTTGTATTCGAACCACCACTCAGCGGTGGTTGAGTTGTAAATGGGCGTGGCATTGCGCCGTTTGATCAAGTCGTCCACCGAGCGGGCGGTGACCGATGTTTTCCCCGGCACGGTGATGTTGTTCTCTCCATCTGGTTCGGGACAGTTGCCTTTCGATGACACCGGCCAGTTTCGACCGTAAGCGGGTAGTCCCAGAACTAATTTTTCTGGCTTGCCGGTGGCTTCGATCGCTCCGTCAATCGCTCTTTGAACGTAATCAAGTGGGGCGATAGGTCCGGGCTCAGCGACTGAATAGTCATAGGCCATCATCCGGATGTGATCGACGTGTTTAATGATGCCCCCGTAGTCGTACACCCAGTAGCCGCTATCTGGGTCGCGATGCTTGTTGTACACCACCGGAATACTCACGGTCAGTGTGCGATCGTCGTTGTGCAACTCTTTGGCAAGTTCTTTGACGAACGACACCCAGTTTGGACGTGTCGCCTCCCACGTGTCGCGGCCATCAGCAAAGGCGAACTGCTCGTAGTTCAAGTCGATGCCGTCATAGTCGCCGTTTTCGGCAAACTTGACGATTGTTTCGATGTGGAGTTGGCGGGTCTTTTCGTTAGCGAGAATTGCCGCCATTTGGCCGGCAGCAAGTCCATCAACAATGGACGGCACCACTAAGGCTCCTCGGGTGTTCTTGAGAAACTTTTCAGTCAGTTCAAGCGGTGCATTTCTTTCAGTCTCGATTTTCGTCACGCTGGTGACTTTGAACCAGAAGGGTGACACCTCTCGCATCGACCCGGCCCGCCGGGAAATTTCCTCGGCACTGGCCTCAAGGGCCCAATAAGGCGCCCAGCCGTCAACAGATAAAACCGGCTGTAAGGCGGGCGGACCATCATCTCTCGCAACGACCGCGACTGCGATTGCCGCAACCAGGGCCAGTGCTCCGGCTGCGATGAGGGAGGTACGGCGACTCTGCTCCATGTTCGCTGAAGTTGGCGATTCCGAATTTTCGGCCGATGCTGATCCATCATCAGGTAGTTCATTCGAAGAATGACGACGTAACAGCGGGTCGACGGGTGGTCCGGACATCGACATTCTGAC
The DNA here is from genome assembly GCA_046049015.1 of Actinomycetota bacterium. Taxonomy (GTDB): domain Bacteria; phylum Actinomycetota; class Acidimicrobiia; order Acidimicrobiales; family Ilumatobacteraceae; genus Casp-actino8. Next base: position 2,497 of record JBJOFA010000238.1, read on the forward strand.
CATGATAGGCGCCCACGGAAGCACGTTCTCCGCGCCCATGGCCGTAATGCGGGCTTAGTAAACGGCAAGAACCCCCTTCGTTTGGAACAACTAATAGTGGAGACAGAGGTAACCGAGAAGATGGAGATCCCCTGGAGAAAAGTGGTGTTCGGATGCGCATTACGCCATCGTGTTACGCCATGAGGGTAAGAATTCAAATGAGACATTCGTCCGAGACTTCCGTTTGAAAACACGATGGTCACCTGTGAGTTCGGTGATAACCGACGAACGGTACTGGGCAGTTCGTCTTCAAACTTTGGGTACAAAGTCCCTGTATGACATCAAGCAAGAGTTCCTACAGTCAGCCATATGTGGTCACGCTCGGCTCTGTGAGTAGGACTCTTGGTCGGTCTCGGGTGCACGACTTCGACCGACTCTTCTGACATCGCAGTAGCTATTGCGAAAGACAGTCGAAAGTAACTTCAAAAGGAGAGTGGATGATGGACTTGAGTCCCTTGAACCCAACGAACCCGGTCGCTACCCTTCGGCTCATGCGAGGAGAGCGTTTTCCGGGTCAGCGTTATTTGCGTCGGTCGTATGGGATGCTGGTCGGTGTCCCGGTTGGTATTGCGTTCTTGATCGTGTGGGCAACATTTGTCAAGACGAGCCCGACAATGGCCGATGAAGAACGGGTTCGGGGCTGGGAAACCGTTCTTCGAGAATTGCCGGCGACCCTGTTCCTTGCGGCAGTCGTTGCTCTTGGATTGTTTTTTGCAGTTCGCGCTGGAAGACGAGGTGCTGTTTCAATGGCGCACCGAGCGATTTGGATTCACGGGGCGGTGCTCTTTGTGATTTTGCAGATCGTCGTCGGCGGGAGCACGGAAAACATCATGACAACCCGTCC
>JBJOFA010000239.1:0-3379 GCA_046049015.1 Actinomycetota bacterium
TAGCTGTAGCCATGAGCTGGGGGGCGCGACTCACCACCGAGGAAGAAGATGAAGGGACAGCGGACCTACTCTTCACTTTGCCTTTTAGTCGATTCCAATACGTCACTACTCGCTTTATCGCGGCACTCATAGTTCTTTTGATCATCAGTGCCTCGCTCTTTGTCACCTTGGCCATTGGCACACGTCTTCTTGATTTTTCTTTAGCCCTATCGACATTTTTTGCCGGTATGTGGGCATTGTTTTTATTGGGAATCATCTTTGCTAGTGGGGCTGCCTTCATCGGCGCAGTCTCTGGTCGACGATCAGCGGCATTGGGAAGTGCCATTACCTTGGGCATTGGCTTTTTTGTTCTGTATTCCCTGGCACCACTTGTCAGTTCCATTGATGCCACCATGCCCTTCAATCCCTTGCAGTGGACCATCGGCACCCAACCCCTCATGAATGGCGTGGATTGGGGTTACTCGTTCATCGCTCTCGTACTATCTGCAGCCTTTGTGGCTGGAACGTACATTTTCTTTCAACGACGGGATATCAAAGCCTGAATGACTCGATTCACGTTGACGTGAGCGAGGCCACGGCAACCGGGTCAGTAAAACCCTTCAGCATCCGACGCCCGCCGGGCTCAACAGACATTGGTGCCAGCGCCGCCAATTCAGCAGTGAGCAGCACTTCGCCGGGAACGGCCTGATCGACCAATCGGGCCGCCAAGTTCACCGTTGATCCGAAATAGTCACCACCTCGTGCCAGAACTGGCCCAAAGGCCATACCGCCGCGCGGATTCAGATCGCTATCTGCTCCGAAACGGTCTAAGAGTCCGGCGGCAATGCGACAGCCGTCGGCCGGATCAACCGCCACAAACATCACTTCATCGCCGATCAATTTCACCAACCGACCACCAAGAGTGGTGATGGTGTCACTAGCAGTTGCTTCAAAACGAGACACCACATCAGAGAGTTGCGTCGGATCCAAATCAGCAGAGAGAGGTGTGAAACCTACGAGGTCGATGAACCCCACAGCCATGGGCATCATCAAGGTTCCGCGGGCGGTACCCGCAAGAGCCTGCTGATGTCTGGCAATTGACTGGGCAAGATGTTGACGCATCATCATCCGTAAGACTGAGGTCAGACTGAGAGCCAAATCCTGTGCTTCAGCGGTTCGACGAACCATTTCTACCATCGGTGCTCCGGCCGCCACCAGAGGTCGCTCGACATCACCTCGAAAGAGTGAGTTTGCGGCATCAGCAATTCGACTTATCGATGATCCAACGACGCGAATAAATGAGAGCAACTCATCTTTTGAAAAGAGAGTGCCGGCGAGTCGCAGGGTGACATAGGCCTCGATATCACTCTGTTCATAAACCCGAGCATCATCGGTTACCGGTTCGAGGCCTGCGGCAATGCGCACTTCGCGTAGATCCTCTAACGTCACACCAGACTGTTCAGCGATCTCGCGTAACGACATCCCCCCATCCATACTTTTGAGCAGTTCGCCGATCATGCGAGGAACTTCTGGATCCTTGAGAGCGTCACATACTTCTTCGAATGAAAGACCGCGATCTTCCAGCCACTGAATGATGGCCTCGATATGTGGGTCACTTTGGAGAACAGCGTCCAAAGAACGAACTTGTCGATATCGCTCAAGATCTGCCATGACGGGCCCCCTAGTCTGAATCTAATCCGGCAATAGCGACCTCCTGGCTAGAGATCAGGACCTGACTAACATCGGCCCATGACCTCCCAAACGCCGTGGCCCACACGCACTGATCTAACCGGACGAGTCTTCGTCGTGACTGGTGGAAATTCCGGCATTGGCCTGGGTATGGCCGAAGGCATCGCCGCCGTTGGCGGATCGGTGGCTATCTGGGGGCGTCAAGAGGCCAAGAATGCTGCGGCGGTGGAATCGCTAGGCAACTTTGGTGTGGAGGCCCGGAGCTACGTCTGCGACGTGGCTGAGGAAGACCAAGTGGTAGCCACCATGAATCAGACCGTGGCCGATTTTGGCCGCATCGATGGCTGTTTGGCCAGTGCGGGACGCTCGGGAAACGGCATCCCCTTCCTGGATCTCAGCCTGGAGCAGTGGCGAGCAGTGATGAAAGTCAACGTAGATGGACTTTTCGTGACGCTACGCGAAGCTGCTCGCCATCTAGTGGCTCAAGGAACGGGCGGCAGTCTGGTGGCGGTGTCGTCGACATCAGCCATTCACGGTGCTGCGGGGAATGAGGCCTACGGCGTGTCCAAGACCGCCGTCAATGGACTCGTTCGCGCCCTTGCGGTGGGATTGGCCCGCCACAACATTCGAGTGAACTCTTTGATACCGGGTTGGACCATCACCGAGTTAGCTGGACCGGCCTATGCCAATGAGAAATTCCGCGAGGTCACCACGAGAAGAACTCCGGTACGTCGCTGGGCCGATCCCGCTGAGTTCCGATCGGTCGGCGCCTTCTTGGCTGATCCGACTCTGACCTTCCATACCGGCCAAGAATTGGTCGTTGACGGGGGTTACACAGTTTTCTGAGTTGATCTCAGTTGATGCCGGTCTTTTCGGCACACCAGGACCACAAAGCGGCGCGATTGGCTGCCGTATCTGATCGTCGCGTCTTAGGCAGACGGTGAAGCGGTCGTCGCTGTCGATCTCCGATGAATGATCCTGAAGGCAGAGCAACATCGGGATCGGCCGCCAACCAAAGAATGGAATCAGCGCCTTCATCAGCGGTCCGCAGAAGTGGTTTGGTGAGCTGACGAAAAAGCGGCAATGACTCTTGTACGCCCGGAGTATCAGCCCAACCGGGATGCATGGCAAAGAACTGCGGTGAGGTCATACGCTGCGCCCACATTTCATTCAACGTCACCTGGGCGCGTTTGGCAATGGCATATTGACGGGTCCCGTCATAAGACCCCGTCGGCATCTCCAAGGTCTGGCCGGCTGCGAAATCAGGAAGGGTGGCGGCGTACATCCCACCACTCGACACCGTGATCACGCGACTCGTCACCAGGTCATGTACAAGTGAGGTCATGAGAAAAGGACCGAGTACATGCGAGGCAATAGTCGCCTCTAGCCCTTGGGGTGACACGGCTCGCTCTTTCAATAATGCACCGGCGTTATGAATGAGAACATCAACTGAGCCAAGCAAGCGCAATTCGCTCGCGGCGCGCCGGACGGCATCGAGGTCACCCATATCAGCAATGATCGAATGAACGTCACCCGGGGCATCCAGAGTTCGCAGTTCATCGACCAGTGCTGAAGTCTTGGTGGCATCACGCGCCATCAAGACCACATTTGCTCCCAGACAACGAAGATGAATTGTTGTGGCTCGACCCAAACCCGACGTGGGACCGGTTACAGCAACGGTTCGGCCGCGAAGATCGAACGAATCCACTTC
>JBJOFA010000240.1:0-3363 GCA_046049015.1 Actinomycetota bacterium
TCAATGGTGACGCAGTTGAAGGTGCGGTCAATCACGCGCCGCCAGATCACGTCAAGAAGTTCCGGTTCGATATTGGCATCGGTCAGTACAACTGTGATCAACGTGGCCATATCCGGTTCGATCATGCCGACGCCTTTGGCTACTCCGACCACTCGAGCGCTACTCCAGTCAACTTTCGATTCGGCGATTTTGGGAACGGTGTCGGTCGTCATGATTCCGCGGGCCACCGCTTCAGCTTCCTGGTCGGGCAGCGGAAATGGAAGTGCTGCAATTCCATTTCTGATGTTGTCCATGGGATAGGGGCGACCAATAACCCCGGTGGAGGCAATGAGGACATCTCCGGCCAAACAGCCGAGATGTTTGGCGACAGCAGTCACGATTTCTTCGGCATTGGCTAAACCAGACGGTCCATTGGCAACGTTGGCGTTTTTCGAAATCACAACCAAGGCGCGGGCCCGATTGTCAGCGATATGTCGTCGGCTAACTTCTACGCTTGGTCCGGCAAATCGGCTCTTGGTAAAAACACCAGCTGCAGCGATGCTGGAGTTGGCGGCGATCAAGGTGAAGTCTGGAGTTGAGTCCTTGATGCCGACATTGGTGACAAAGCTGGAGAAACCGCGCGGCAGCTGAATCACGTAATGCTCAGTTCTTATGCAGGGCAGAATTCAGGCCGCCCCAGTTGCCAGATCGTTGGACTGCTTCGACGGCTCCAGTGACACTGTTGCGCCGGAAGAGGAGATTATTGGCCCCGGAGAGCGCGGCGCCCTTGACAATGTCGCCATCGGGAAGGGTGATTCTTGTACCGGCTGTGACATAGAGACCGGCTTCAACGATGCAGGCATCTCCGAGGCTGATGCCAACGCCACTGTTGGCTCCGAGCAAACAACGCTCACCAATACTGATGACTTCTTTACCTCCACCAGAAAGTGTTCCCATAATTGATGCACCACCACCGATATCGCTGCCATCACCAACAACGACACCGGCGGAGATTCGGCCTTCAACCATGGATGCGCCAAGGGTGCCAGCGTTGAAATTACAAAAGCCTTCGTGCATCACAGTGGTGCCGGCAGACAAATGGGCACCGAGTCGAACACGATCAGCGTCAGCAATGCGCACCCCAGAGGGCACGACGTAATCGGTCATTCGCGGGAATTTATCCAGTCCGTGCACAGTGAGTATCCGGCCACTATGACGTTCCTCCCAGCGAAGCTGCTCCACGCGTTCAGGTAGGACCGGACCGTGATTTGTCCAGGCGACATTGGTTAGGAGACCAAATGCGCCATCAAGATTCAAAGTACGAGGTAGCGCTAGTCGGTGCGAGAGAAGATGGAGCCGCAAGTAGACGTCAGTGGCATCGTTGGGCGCAGTATTGGTATCGATAACCAATGTCTCAGAGTTAACTCGAACTCCTCGTAGGGCGTGCTCTTGGTCGGCGCTGTGTCGAATTGGCGATGATGGAGTTTCACCCCAACCCAATTCATGAAACCAGGCATCAAGAATGGCCCCATCGTTGCTGGAACCGTCATTGACACGGGTGACGAGTGCGTGTCCCCAGGCAGTTGGCATGTCAGTTCTCCCTTGTGATGAGACCGTGATTGAAATTAGAAGACTTCGGGCCGAAGCGTTGGGAATAAGACAACCTCTTTAATGGAAGTCACGCCGGCCAGCAGCATGGCTACTCGATCCATACCGATGCCTAGGCCACCAGTTGGCGGCAGTCCGAACTCCAAGGCTCGTAGATAATCCTCGTCAACGCTTCCTCGCTCGGCATCTCCGGCATCTTTGGCAGCTTGCTCATCTTCAAATCGGCGACGCTGCTCCATTGGGTCATTGAGCTCGCTATAGCCATTGGCTAGTTCACGCGCTCCCACAAAGAGTTCAAATCGCTCGGTGATGTGTGGGTCACGACGATCAACGCGAGCCAACGGCGAGATTTCAACCGGATGCCCAGTGACAAAGGTGGGGCGAATAAGGGAGGATTCAGCAGTGGTCTCGAAAATTTCCTCTATGAGTTTGCCGCTGCCCCATCGGGCGTCCCAGCGAACACCGTGGTTCTCGGCGATCTTTCTGAGTGACTCCACGGGTTGGGATGGGTGAACCTCAACACCAGTCTTTTCGGCCACTAACTCAATCATGCTGACCCGTCGCCAGGGCTCAGCAAGGTCTACCTCATGGGCTCCGCCGTCGACATCAAAGATTGTGACCGTTGTGGTTCCAAGAGCATCGCGTGCGGCTTGAACGATGAGTTCCTCACTGAGGGCCATGACTTCGCTGTAATCGGCAAATGCTTGATACAGCTCCATCATGGTGAATTCGGGATTATGCCGTGTGCTGATTCCCTCGTTACGAAATACGCGCCCAATCTCGTAGACCCGTTCCATTCCGCCCACGATGAGACGCTTCAAATGTAACTCCAGAGCAATGCGCAGATACAGCTGCATGTCAAGGGCGTTGTGATGAGTGACGAAGGGCCGAGCGTGGGCCCCTCCGGCCTCTACATGGAGAACGGGGGTCTCAACTTCTATGTAGCCCTTCTTAGCCAAGGTGGTACGAAAACTGGTGATGATGGCGTGGCGAATTTCGAATGCTCGACGGGCTTCTTCATTGACGATGAGATCGGTGTATCGCTGTCGAAAACGCGTATCGGTATCGGTGAGACCTTTCCATTTATCTGGCAGTGGGCGCACAGCCTTAGATAGGAGTTCAATTCGTTCAACTTTGATGGAGAGTTCACCCTTACGGGTTGTCATCACCGTGCCCGATGCTCCCACCCAGTCCCCAAGATCAAGGGTTCCAGCGAGGTCAAATCCATCGTCGCCGATAACAGCTTTCGAAATAAACAACTGCATTTCATCGCTGCGGTCGCGCACCGTGCCAAATATCAACTTGCCCTGTTCGCGCTTCAACATCAAGCGACCAGCGACAACTACTTGTTCGGTGGTCTCAGTTCCTGGTTCAAGATTTCCCCATAGCGAGCGAATCTCATCCAATGTGTGCGAGCGATCGAAACGGTAGGGATACGGATTTATGCCTGTGGAACGCAGGTCGTCCAAGAGTCCAAGGCGGCGGTTCTTCTCGGCTTGAAGGCCACTTCCGCTGAGTTCGGAAGTTTCATCGGAAACAGGGTTTGCATCGCTCACAATCCTTAGAAGGTAGTTGGCATACGCCTGTTCTGGGGCATCCTTTATGATTTGATTTGGCGCATCGCATTTTGGACCCGTTCTTAATGCCTGATTTCAATGGGTCTCAGATCACAGACGACGGGGGTGCGGTTCACGGAAGACCCGATGGGTCACAGGTAACCTGGAAGCCATGGCTGTTCGCTTCCTGATCATCGGTGGTGGGCCGGCGGGTAATACC
>JBJOFA010000241.1:0-3330 GCA_046049015.1 Actinomycetota bacterium
ACGTTGGACCTGCCCGGCAACCGCATGTACCGGAACAGCCACGAAGGTGATATCGGCATCCGGGTCAAGCCCAGACCGAGTAATCATGTGGCGGCGCTCGGCCTCAGCAACACAAGCAGCATCAAGATCATCGCCGGCCACAATCCAGCCCCGATCCCTCAAGGCCACACATAACGAGCCTCCAATCAGACCCAGACCGAGAACATTGGCTTTGGGGCCCATTGGCAAACCCGGAGTGGCCTGGTCAGCTGGGCTCTGATTGTTCATCGCTGTGAGCGTATCGGTGTCGATTCGCGGCCACCGCGTCATTCAGTGAGCGCACTTCATCAAGTGACAGGGTCCGCCAAGTTCCGGGGGCTAAATGGGCATCTCGGATGGGGCCAAGCCGGGTTCGAATGAGGCGGATAACCGGATGTCCGACGGCTTCGCACATCCGACGGACCTGACGGTTGCGCCCCTCATGAATGGTTATATGCAAGAGCCCTTCTGCGGGCTGAGAGACCGTAGCTGGAGATGTGATGCCGTCATCCAACTCGATGCCTTCGCGTAGGGAGCGCAGAGCCCCGGGCGATACCCGGCCTCCAGCCACTTCAACCACATATTCCTTATCTACACCGCAACTTGGATGGGCGATTTCCTGCGCTAGGGCTCCATCGTTGGTCAGAATGATCAGACCTTCGGAATCAGCGTCGAGACGGCCCACAGAGAAAACTCGGCGATCATTGGGCACTAGATCAATGACAATGGGACGGCCCTGAGGATCGTGAGCGGTGCAGACCACTCCCACTGGTTTGTTCACTAGGTAATACACCAAATCGGGTCGAACTCCGATCTCTACTCCATCAACTTTGACGATGTCATGATCGGGGTCAACCCGACGACCTAGTTCAGCGATTTCACCGTTGACTTCTACTCGACCCTCGGTGATGAGCATCTCTCCGACTCGACGCGAACCGTAGCCGTGGAGAGCCAAAATCTTTTGCAACCGAATACCTTGGGCCAGCTGTTTTGAGGCTTCAGCATTCTGCTCCCATAACGGAGGCTCAAAATCTCGTGACGTCATACTTGGTTGTTGGTGGCCGGATCATCTTGTTTTGAACTGCTTTGTTTTGTATCGGCGTCTTGTGGCCCCACCACCTCATCGACTAACACAACGCGCAGACCGGTCTCCAGGGCTTCAACCACATCAGCCCCCGGAAGAAACTCAGCAATCGCCGGTAGGTCATTGATGGAGTCCAAACCTAATTTCTCCAAAAAGGCTGGGGTTGTTCCCCATAACACTGCTTGGCCAGGTCCTGGATCCCGCCCCACTTGATCGATGTATCCGCGCCCCTGCAACGTGCGCAGAACTCCATCGGGGTCCACGCCGCGAATGGAAGCAATTTGCGCCCGAGAAATGGGCTGCTTATAAGCAACGATGGCCAACGTTTCAAGAGCGGCACCTGATAACCGAGCCCTTTGACCGTCGAGAATGAAACGTTCGACATAAGCAGCCGTATCAGGATGAGACTGGAACCGATATCCCCCGGCGATCTTTACGAGTTGAAATCCGTGACCGGCATCGTCATAGACCGCGGCTAACGATGTGCAAAGTGAGTGCACGTCGTCGGTCGAGATCTCCAAAATCTGAGCCAGCAGATCAGCGGGCACCGGCTCACTAGCTACCAAGATCACTGCTTCAAGGGCACGTACGGTTTCGGCATCAATAGCCCCAGTCGCTTCTTCAGAGGCGTCGTTCATTGGTCATTGCCTTCCTGCTTGCCGAAAAAATTTATGTCGAAGTTCAGTTTCATCTTCAGGGATTTCATCCGTCGTAATCATCGATAGCGAGAGCGGAAACCGACGTCAATTCTTCTCCGCCAGTCCAGACGATTTCAATATCCCCAAACTTCTCGGCCTGCTCCAATTCCACGAAACCCTGTTTGAACAGCTCCAACAATGCGAGAAAACGGACGATGACTTCTAACCGCTCCACCAAATCTGCGGTGAGTCGCCGAAAGTTGATGCGCTTGACTCGCGGTAGTTCGTCCACCAATTCAGCCATGGCATCGGCGACGTTTGCTCGAATAGCCGCTATATGAAAAAGATCGACTTTAGGTACCGGCTTCGGGGTCATGGCCCGCTCATAGGCCGCCGCAACGTGTCGAGCAGTAACACCCTCTAACAGATCAGGCATCAATTCGCTGAAGCGTTCATCGGGACCGCACATACGGGCATATGAACGATCGGCGGAATCAGCCATTTCGGCGAAGACCTGTCCCACATCCTTGAAGGTCTTGCACTCCAACAGACGCGCCAATAAGAGATCTCGCTCTTCCCAAAGCGCCAACTCTTCGTCCAGATCCACGACCTCACGCCCGGGCAGAAGGCGGCGGGCCTTGAGTTCCACCAAAGTCGAGGCAATGAGCAAAAACTCGGTGGCCACCTCGAGATCAAGGGTTTGCATTCGCTCAATCTCGATGAGAAAGGCATCTACGATGATCGACAGATTGATTTCGTGGATATCCACCTGCTCTTTGAGAATCAGGTGCAAAAGAAGGTCGAACGGTCCCTCAAAAACTGGTGTAGAGACGTCAACTGCCACCTCTTTAGGTTAATGCCCGGTCAGCTGAATTGCCCGCCCGTTAACCTGGGGAGGTGCCCCGAGTTCTCTCCTGTATTCAGCCCACCGGATCAGTCCATCTCGGCAACTACCTGGGGGCTTTACGCCAGTGGGTGGTGGGTCAGCATGAGGACGACGCTTTCCACGGAATAGTCGATCTTCACGCTCTCACAGTCACTGATAAACCAGGGGTTGTTGGTCCGAGCACCCTACATTTGGCTGCTGTTCTGTTCGCCGTGGGTCTTGACCCCAACGTGTCTACCGTCTTCGTCCAAAGTCACGTACCCGAACATGCCCAATTGGGCTGGCTCATGGAATGCACCGTTTCCTACGGCGAACTCAGTCGAATGACTCAATTCAAGGACAAGGCCGCCCGCAGGGAAGCTGATTTTGTTTCTGCGGGACTCTTCACCTATCCCGCTCTCCAAGCCGCGGACATCTTGCTCTACGACGCTGAAGCGGTGCCGGTCGGCGAAGACCAGCGACAACATGTGGAGATCACTCGAGATATTGCTTTGCGTTTCAATGGAAGGTTTGGAGAAACCTTTGTCGTTCCCAAAGTTGTCACGCCCCGAGCCGGGGCCAAGGTGACTGATCTGCAAGAGCCAACGGCGAAGATGTCCAAATCCGCCAGCGGCGAATCCGGCATCATCTTCTTGCTGGACGAGCCGGCAGTCGTCATGAAGAAATTCAAACGAGCGGTAACTGATTCCGATGGTGAAGTTCGT
>JBJOFA010000242.1:0-3287 GCA_046049015.1 Actinomycetota bacterium
TCTTCAGGGCTTCGGATTCGCCAATTTCAGAATCTTGACGAAGATTTTTGAGGGCCCGATCAAAACGTCGTTTGCCGATGTAGCACCAGGGGCAGACCACATCAGACCAAATTTCAATCTTCACAACATCACACTAAACCTATGACATCAATCTGCGTGGTCCGGCGGTCTCAGAGACGGAAAATTGCCGTATCGTCCAGAAGGTGTCTCGGGAACCTCATCCTCCGCGCTCCGACCTGGGGCTCAGGGATATGTCGGCCTTGAATGACCTGGCGCCTGAGGATATTCAGGCCACCTTCTGTGCCGTCATCGTGGAAGCCTGGGTGCAGCAGGGTTTGACCTATGCCGCCGTAGCCCCTGGTTCGCGTTCAACTCCCTTGACTTTGGCCTTGCTGAACGATGGACGAGTGAAAGTTGACGTCTTTCACGATGAACGATCTGCAGCCTTTGCCGCTCTCGGGTTTGGCATATCAACCGGACGGGCTGCGTTGGCCGTCTGCACCAGTGGAACCGCAGCAGCGCATTTCTATGCCGCCGTGATTGAAGCAGATTTATCAAGTATCCCTCTTTTGGTATGCACGGCAGATCGGCCCCCGGAGTTGCGCGATGTCGGCGCACCACAGACCATCGACCAAGTCAAACTTTTTGGTACGGCAGTTCGTTGGTTCCACGACCCCGGTGTACCCACGTCAGCAAACGCTGCATCCTGGACGTCCTTGGGGGCTCGCAGTGTGGCAGCGACCGCTGGGCTTGATCCTGGTCCAGTCCATCTGAATCTTCCATTTCGGGAACCACTTGTAGGTCAACCCCTCGTTCTTTCACCGACGAGGGCGCACACTTCCGTGCACGTTGGAAAACCAATTCTTGGAGCAACTGGTATCGAGGCTCTACTCGACGCAATGCGACAAGTGGCCGAACCGGATGGTCGGGGACTGATAATTGCCGGAAACGGATGTGGTGATCCATTAGTAGTGAATGCATTCGCCAAAAATTTTGGTTGGCCGGTCTTCGCTGACTCTCGTTCTGGATGCCAGGGTCAATCCCAAGCGGTCATCCATTTTGATTCGCTGTTGCGCATGAAAGAAACTGCAACCTCTCTCGTTCCTCGGATTGTCCTGCGATTAGGGGAGAGTCCGTCTTCAAAAGTTCTCAATCAATGGGTGACTGATTCGGGAGCTTTTGAAGTTCACATCTCAAATCGTCCGAGGGTCTATGACCCTGCGCATCAAGTTGCCATGCACATCACCGCTGATCCGACCGACGTCTTACAACTCATGTTGGATAATGGATCAACTCGGATGTCGAGCGCGCCAAGTTCTGAATCCTGGGACCAAGCGTGGTTACGCAGCGATCATGCAGCTCGGCAATGTTTGGCTGCCACGCAAGATCATGGTCCATTGACCGATGGGATTACAGCCACCCGTGGGGTTCTGAGTGGGCTCGGTAGTGGATCGCGATTATTTCTTTCATCGTCGATGCCCATTAGAGATATGGAATGGTTCGGTGGAGACTGCTCGAGGGTGACGGTTCACGCCAACCGAGGTGCCAATGGTATCGATGGAGTGATTGCCTCTGCTGTCGGTGTAGCGCGCGGTAGTGGGGCTCCAACCACGGTCCTCATCGGCGATGTAGCACTGATACACGACTCGTCCACCTTGGCGTCGCTAACGACTATCGATGCCGATGTACGCATCGTGGTTGTTGACAACAATGGTGGGGGGATCTTCCATCACCTTCCTCAGGCCTCCACAGTCGAGCCTGCTTTGTTTGAAAAGGTCTATGGGACACCTCACTCAGCAGATCTAGTGCAGGTCGCCCTGGCTTGGGGTTTGCCGGCCGAAACGGTGAGCACGCGCCAAGATCTACATAAGGCCTTGGCATTGAGAGGACCGCGTCTCATACGAATCGCCACCAATCGAGATTCGGACGTTGAGGCTCACAAACGAGCCCACGCCGCTATTGCTTAGGCAGTGCGCGCTGCGCAGAAATAGTTGCAACTAGGGGCGGATGATGGCCGACAACATGGCTTGAAATTTCGCCTGTGTCTCAGCCAACTCGGAGTCGGGATCGCTTTCGGCCACGATGCCACCTCCGGCCATTAAACGTGCCGTTCGGCGATCAGCAGAAAGCTCCGCACACCGAATAGCCACGGCCCAGGTTCCATTTCCTAGTCCATCAACCCAGCCCACTGCCCCGCCGTATCGACCGCGGCTCAGGCCCTCATGGGTGGCAATGAGATCCAGAGCCAATTGCCGAGGGTGACCTCCGAGAGCCGGGGTGGGGCTAAGGCCACGAGTTAACTGCATCAGTGATGGGTGTGGAGATGTCAGTCGTCCCTCGATCAAAGTTCCAAGATGTTGGACGTTAGCGACTTGAAGTACTGACGGTTCGGCTTGCCAATCCAAATAGCTGCACCAGGGTAAAAGTTGATCGTGAATCACATCGATGACGATTCGATGTTCGACTTGATCCTTCATACTCGAAAGTAACGCCTCAGCCAATCGTTCATCAGTGAGAGGATCACCGGTACGGGCCGTGGTTCCAGCCAAAGGATGAGATCGCACCACATCACCCTTGATGCTCAGCAAAAGTTCTGGTGAGGCACCGATGAACCCATCAATCGAGTAGCGGTAACTCTGGGCGAAACTAGCTTTCAATCGCAAAAGAACAGCATGGATATCAATCGGCGTTGACGAGTGAACTTCTATAGCTCGAGCAATAACAGCTTTGGTAATTTCCCCACGACGAACTGCGTCGCGTACAGCAAGCACTGCCGAACGATAAGTGTCAAGGGACGTTGCTTGGGTGACGGAAAACTCGCCAGCTTGCTGAAGGGGTAGGACCGCCAAAGTGAGGCCGATATCAGCTAGCGCAAAATCAGATGATTGGGCAGTCAGTGCGAGGGGAAACCGCTCTTCTTCGGCGGCAATGTAGGTGATCCAGCTTTGACCATCCTCATTCTTGCCAACCTGAACCAATCTCGAATGAAGGATATGCTGCTTCTGATAGTCGTAACGCTTGTCATTGACTACCGCATGCCCATAGTGCGCCTTATCAGGCGTCGTAGGCTTGCCATTGCCATTAAAGTGACCTTCTGCACCCTCTTCTTTCTCTGACTCAGAGAGACTGCTGGTAGGTCTGCCGGTAGACCAATACTTCGCATGCGTAATCGACTTCTGCATCTTTTTATCCAACGCAGAATGACGTTTTACGTTGGTGACCATGTATGAATTCTTCGGAGGCGTCACGTTGTTATCGTCATTCTTGAAGTCTTCACCATTTGCTTT
>JBJOFA010000243.1:0-3265 GCA_046049015.1 Actinomycetota bacterium
TCTCTGAACGACGACGGTTTCGCTCCGGGCGGGGGAGATCGATTTTGAAAGATCGGGGCAGGCGACAACATGCCATGGAAGGCAACGATATGAATCAAACAATGAATGGTGCTGAAAGTCTCTTGAGAACCTTGGTGGCCTCTGGTGTAGATACCTGTTTTGCCAATCCAGGAACGTCTGAGATGCATTTTGTATCGGCTTTGGATCGCGTCGATGGTATGCGCGCTGTTCTTGGACTATTTGAGGGTGTGGTCACGGGGATGGCCGATGGATATGCGCGAATGGCCAATCGCCCTCCGGTGACCTTGTTACATCTCGGACCCGGTTTGTCCAACGGGTCGGCCAATTTACATAACGCCCGGAGAGCGTCGTCGCCCATTGTCAACGTGGTCGGTGACCACGCAACAACTCATACTCACTTCGATGCTCCCTTGGCCAGTGACATCGTGGGCTTGGCCCGACCGGTCTCGGGATGGGTGCATACAAGTACTAGTCCCTTGACTGTGGCGGCCGATGCGGCGCGGGCAGTTCAAGCGGCGCGACAAGCTCCGGGTCAGATCGCCACCTTGATCTTGCCGGCCGATGTTGCCTGGCTCGGAGCCCATCAACCGGCGCCTCCGTTACCCGTTGCAGCAGCCAGTGCGGTCGGTTCTGACTCCATTGATACGGTGGCAAAAATTTTGCTGCACTGCCGGAGCACCGGTTCAAAGGTCGGCATTTTGATGCGAGGAATGTCCCTGACCGGCTCTGGTCTTACGGCTGCGGCGCGTATTGCGAGTGCCACGGGAGCCCGATTGTTATGCGACACCTTTGCGCCACGCTTAGAGCGCGGTGCAGGTCGGGCAATCGTGGAGCGCTTGCCGTACTTTGCTGAACAGCTAGTGGAGTCCTTGGCAGATCTTGACCATCTCATATTGGTAGGCAGCAAACCTCCAGTGTCATTCTTCGCCTATCCCGGCAAAGCCAGTTGGTGCACTGCCGAGCGAACAACCATCACGTATTTGGCCCATGCTCATGAAGATGGTGTTGCGGCGTTGGTCGCAGTTGCCGATATGACCGCTGGTCCGAACCAGAAGGGTTTGCCTTCGGCCATCGCTGAGTTGTCTTTCGCCGATGAGCCCCAGGGCCGACTGGACCAGTTCAGCATTGGGCACATCGTGGCTCGTCATCTCCCAGAAGGCGCCATTGTCTCTGATGAGTCGGCCACGAACGGACTTGGTCCGGGTTTGGCTTTGGCCACGGCGCGACCCCATGATCACCTATCGCTCACTGGAGGCTCTATTGGACAGGGGTTGCCGGTTGCCGGAGGAGCTGCTGTGGCTTGTCCCGACCGCAAAGTCGTCTGTCTTCACGGAGATGGCGGTGCGATGTACACCGTGCAGTCGCTGTGGACTCAAGCCCGTGAGAACCTCGATGTCACAACGGTCATTTTTTCAAATCGGGCCTACGCCATCTTGCGGGTTGAACTGAATAGAACCGGTGCCGCCGCTCTGATGGGTGAAGGAGGTTTGCGACCGTCATCAAAAGCGCTTTCCATGTTCGACTTATCCAATCCGAACATTGATTGGGTGGCCTTAGCCCAGGGAATGGGGGTTGAGGCCGTTCGGGTGGAAACCGCTGAAGATTTTTCGGGGGCATTCCAATCCGCCATGAATCAGCGAGGTCCGCGCCTTATCGAGGCAGTCATTTAGGAACCAGTTCTTTGATCCACGATGGAAGTCGATGGGGTCGGCCAGTGGAGTCGACGTAGGCGTGCACCGTCCGGGCCACGGTGCACACTGCCAGTTGAGGAGTTTGCTGTTGAGAAGTCAGTAGATAGTCAAGAGTGAAAGTGGCCCCGGTGAATTCCACGGGCTGCAAGTGAACGGTCACCACATCGTCGAATCGAAGCGGTACCCGATACCGCAGGTGGGATTCCAGCACGGCGAAATCAAAACCGTTTTGGCGGTTTTCGGTGTACGGATGTCCAACCGAGCGGAGATATTCAACCCGGGCTTCCTCGAGGTAGGGCAGGTAGCGGCTGTGATGGACAATGCCCATAGCGTCGGTTTCGGCGAATCGAACTCGCAGGGAATGGGTGAAGCAGTAGTCACCTGGATTCAACGATAAGCGGGGCCAAGTATCCACAATGAGGAGGGTAGTGCCCCAGAAAATCAACCCCTGGGCCAAAAAGGCCCGAAATGGCTTCACCTTGGGTACCCGATCTTGCTGAGGAATTATTGGGGTAATGGCCCTTCCGTGACACCGATGACCTTTCGATGGCATAGGGTATGAACGTCTCGCACAAAGTGGGGCACTAGACAGAAATGAGTACCGCCGTGGCGCTCGGCACAGTTAAGTTTTTCAATGCAGAAAAAGGTTATGGGTTCATCTCTCGAGATGATGGGGACGATGTGTTCGTTCACTTCTCTCAGATCCAGTCTTCAGGGTACAAAACCCTGCAAGAGGGTCAGAAAGTCGAATTCGAAGTTGGTCCGGGTCGCAAGGGTGATGAAGCCCGCGACGTCCGCCCTCTTGACTGAAATTCTCATCTGAGCCTTCGGGCTCCTCTGTTCAAGCAGAGTTCATAGTCAGAACGGTTTCTCCGGTCACTTCCAGCTGCTATCGCTGATATCTGCGGTTGTGGCCTGAAGAACCCGTATCAAATCTGCCGGATCTACTTCAATGTCTGAACCGCGTCGGCCCGCGGACACGAATATGGTGTCCCATCCCAAGGCCGACTCATCGATGACTGTCGGCAGTTGGCGACGTTGGCCCAACGGGCTAATTCCGCCTATGACGTATCCAGTTATTCGTTCCGCAGTGGTTGGGTCGAGGAGTTCAGCGCGCTTGGCTCCCAATGTGTTGGCAAGCCCTTTCAGACTTACTTGCCGGGTCACGGGCACTACGGCCACGGCCATGTCGTGTTGACCTCCTTTTAGGGATATCACCAAGGTCTTGAAGACTCGATTGTGCTCAACTCCGAGAGCCGAAGCAGCAGCCAGCCCGTATCCCGAATTGGCGTTCGGCGAACGGGCACCAGAGGGCTCAGTATCAAACGAGTGAATGGTAAACGCAATGCCGGCCTGGCTGAGAGTCTGAGTTGCCGGTGTACCTCCGGGGGCGTTTCGTGGAGTCTTCTTCACCTTAGTTACCTCGGTCTTCGTAGAACTCGTGACCGAGATGAGCAGAGGAGTTTCATCCAGGTAGAGTACTCAAACGCCATTTTTACCTCGTGGTAATGAGTTTCTGCAGTGAGATTGACCAATATGGCCGCCCAACATCC
>JBJOFA010000244.1:0-3258 GCA_046049015.1 Actinomycetota bacterium
GCCCGAACTCTGCGCGACCAGGGAGTATCGGAGATCTTTGGTCCGGGTTCCTCGCTTAAAGGAATTGCCCAATGGCTTGAAGAAGCCCTGGACGCTCGAGAACCAGCGGCCTAAAGCCGCACACTCACGACAGAGAGGATCAATCGTGGACTTATTTGAATACCAGGGCAAGCAGTACTTTGCCCGCTATGACATACCGGTGAGCCCGGGCGGAGCAGCCGACACCGTCGACGAAGCCGTACGGGTGGCTGAATCTGCGGGGTATCCGGTGGTCGTGAAGGCCCAGGTCCAAGTTGGAGGGCGCGGTAAGGCTGGCGGTATCAAGTTGGCCAACAACGCTGACGAGACTCGGCTACATGCCGGCAACATCCTGGGGATGGACATTAAGGGCCATGTTGTCAAGCGCATTTGGGTAGAGCACGCCAGTGATATTGACGAGGAGTACTACGCCTCGTTCAGCCTTGATCGGGCGGCCAAAAAGCATTTGTTGATGCTGTCGGCTCAAGGTGGAGTGGACATCGAAGAAGTTGCCGTCAGTGATCCTGAGGCCATTGTCAAACTTCATATAGATCCCGTCGATGGACTTTCTCAAGCAGTGGCCCGCAAGGCTGCCGAGGATGCCAAGATCCCCGCTAAGGCACTTGATGGCGTGGCCTCGATCTTGGTGAAGTTGTACCGCTGCTATACCGAAGGCGACTGTGACCTCGCCGAGATCAACCCGTTGATCTTGAAGCCCACCGGTGAAGTCCACGCTTTGGACGCCAAGGTTTCTCTTGATACCAACGCTGCCTTTCGTCATCCCGAATGGGATGAATTTCGGGCCACCGAAGAACTTGATGCTCGTGAGCAATTGGCGCGTACCCATGACTTGCAGTACATCGGTCTGGACGGAACTGTAGGAATTATTGCCAACGGTGCTGGATTGGCGATGAGCACTCTCGATGTGGTGAACCAGGTTGGGGGAACTGCGGCCAATTTCTTGGACATTGGTGGTGGTGCAAATGCGGACGTTATGGCCGCGGCCTTGGAAGTCATCAACTTCGACCAAAAAGTGAACGCCATCTTCATCAATATCTTCGGTGGTATTACCCGGGGCGAAGAAGTCGCCAAGGGCATCGTTGAAGCAATGTCGCGTGTTGAACTTCGCGCTCCCATTGTCATCCGTCTTGATGGAACCAATGCTGAAGAGGGGCGCACGATTCTCGCTGAAGCTGGGATCCCTGAATCAAAGCTGACATCCAAGCCCACCATGCTCGAAGCGGCTCGCGCCGCGGTAGCCCTCGCCAACGGGAAGTGAATTGAATCATGGCAATTTTTGTTGATCAGAACACCAAGGTCATTGTCCAAGGTTTAACTGGTGGCCAGGGCAAGTATCACGGTCTACGTAATAAGGCCTACGGCACCCAGGTAGTAGCCGGTGTAACCCCCGGCAAAGGTGGCACCGATGTCGAAGGAGTACCGGTATTCAATTCGGTAGCCGAGGCGGTGGCGGCGACCGGAGCAACCGCTTCATTTGTGGCGGTACCCCCGAAGGCTGCCTCTGCGGCAATCTTGGAAGCGGCCGCGGCTGGCGTGGCGTTCATTGTTTGTATCACCGAAGGTATTCCCGCTCAAGATGAGGCTCGGGTTTACAACACGTTGGTACGTGACTATCCCGCAACCCGACTGCTCGGCCCTAACTGTCCCGGGATTATCAGCCCTGGAAAGTGCAATATTGGAATCACTGCTGGTGAAATTGCTCAGTTGCCGAGCGCCTCGAAGAAGAACGTGGGAATTGTCAGTCGCTCGGGCACTCTCACGTATCAGGCACTGTACGAATTGAAGCAGCGGGGTATCGGCGTGAGCACCTGCGTCGGTATTGGTGGAGACCCGGTGCCAGGTACGAACTTCATCGACTGCTTGCGGGAGTTTCAGGCCGATCCCGAGACTCACGCCATCATCATGATTGGTGAGATTGGCGGATCCGCTGAGGAAGAAGCTGCCGAGTTCATCAAAGCGAACGTGACCAAACCCATGAGTGCCTATATCGCCGGTGTCACTGCGCCGGCCGGCAAGAAGATGGGCCATGCTGGGGCCATCGTCTCTGGAGGCAAGGGAACCGCTCAGGGCAAGATGGACGCCTTGCGCGCCGCTGGGGTGCGAGTTGGCCAGAATCCCACCGAAGCTGGCGATCTCATGGCTGAGATCATCGCTGAATTGGGCTGACCACCAGCTAATCGAATTGTGGGTAATCGAAACTGCCGTTCGGCTCTGTTGATTCAGTCAGCAGAGCCGAACGGTTATTTAGTTTCAATGAAGAATGCTTAGTTGCCGCCTTGGCCGAAACTGTCCTTCAACTTGTTGACATCGGTCAAATCCTTGAGATTGCCTCCGCCTCTGGTGAATGCCAGCACCGATCCCACGAAGGACACGATGGTGGAAATAAAGGCCAGGTAGAGGCCGATAGTTGGCTTGAGATCGACACCTGAATCGTCAGGTCCGGGCACGATCAGCAACAACATCAAGATAGTGGCGATCCCGGTAGCCAAAACCGAAACCATCGGCCACTTCACCTTTCCCACTTGCTTACCTTGAATTCCTAAGAGAGTGATCACTCCTACGCCAATGACCAGTACCCAGGAGATCAAGCCGCGGATCGGATAACTGAATACGTTGTTGGTTGAAGACGACAAACCCATGAACTCAAACTTGGCCCAATTGAAAAAACCAAAGATGAGCATGCCTGCGGCGCCGCCAACCTTGAGCCAGTCGGTGGTCTTGAGTTTTGAAAAGTCCATTGCCTACTCCTTTTCTGTGGCGGACCGACCGCCACTGACCGCACCGTATCCCACTGAGAAGTCGGTCTGATCACTTTCTGAAATTTGGGCCCACTCCAGAGCCAAGTTCCAGCACCATCGGTAATGTCGTGACGTGCCTCTAGCCCTACTGAGTGTCTATGACAAGACTGGGATTGTCGATTTTGCCCGGGCCCTTGTCCACGCCGGTTGGGACTTACTCTCGAGTGGTGGAACGGCCAAGGTTCTCATGGAGGCCGGAGTTCCAGTCACTGATGTAGTTGAGGTAACGGGCTATCCAGCCATGCTGGGGCACCGCGTTGTCACCTTGCATCCCGCCGTGCATGGAGGAATTCTCGCTGATCTTAATGATCCGAGTCATCGTCGCGATCTTGAATCGCAGGGAATTCGAGCCATCAGTTTGGTGGCGGTCAATCTCTATCCATTTGCATCAGATCCGAGTATCGATCTCATTGATATTGGA
>JBJOFA010000245.1:0-3258 GCA_046049015.1 Actinomycetota bacterium
CACCGAAATGCCATCACCGGGCTCGTAGGCCTCGGGGAGGGACCACGAGATGATCGGAACCTGGTTGTCACGCAAGGTGGCCAACTGGGCTGCGAACCATTCACGCGGGTTGCCGCTGGTCAAGATGACATCAGGACTGGCCGCGATGGCCGTATCGAAAGCGGCGGCAACAGTGTCAGGAGTGTCAGAGTGCGAAGCGGTCTCATAGGTCCAGCCGGCAGCTTCAGCTGCAGCCTTCACACCAACTGAGATTTCCTCACAAACCGGTACTGAACACTGGACGTAGAACAACTTCTTGCCGGTCGGGGCCACAACGGCCTCATTCAGCGGAAGTTCGGTGACCGGCTCGAGGAAAGCGGCGACGCGAGCCAACGCATCTTCGCTGACACTGCCGGATTCACCTTCGCCGGTTTCACCGGTGGTGTCGGTCGGAGCCTCGGTGGTCACTGAATCAGACGTTGATTCGCCATCATCACCGCCGCAGGCCGCGATCAAAAGTGATGATGCCGTCACGGCAGCAGCAACCCACCGGAGGCGAGTCGAATTGGATTTCTTCATGTAGGTATCCCCCTGGATAAACGTGAGCTGATGCCCTCGGAAATACCTACGTTATCGGCTGGGTCAACATGGTCGCTAGACGACTGACGACCATTAGAAATCGTTATCCGGCCATCCGTTAGCGTGACAGGTGTGCCAGACCAAGATTCCCTGCCTCAAACCGATATTGGGGATGGCCCGATTGGGATGTTCGATTCTGGCTTTGGGGGGCTGACGGTCGCTCGGGCGGTCATTGACCTGCTTCCGCAAGAAGATGTGGTCTATATCGGAGACACGGGTAGGTATCCCTATGGGGACAAACCTCAGGTGGCCGTTCGCGGCTACGCCCGGGAGTTGGCCTGGAGTTTGGTTCGTGATTATGGGGCCAAAGCCATTGTGGTGGCCTGCAATACCGCGGCAGCCGCCCTGCCGGTTCGGGAATTGCAGCGTGAACTCGCAGTGGCTGGGCTGACGACTCCAGTCGTCGGAGTCATCGAACCAGGTGCCCAGTCTCTGGTTCGCGCTACGAAGTCAGGCGTGGTCGGAGTCATTGGCACCATTGGCACTATTAGTTCGGGGGCCTATGCCCAAGCAGTTTCCCAGGCGGCTTTTGGTGCCCGAGTCAAACTGGTCAGTGCGTCATGTCCGGGTTTTGTGGAATTTGTGGAGCGCGGTCGGACCTCGGGAGAAGAGGTCACCATCTTGGCCGAACGACTGCTGGCCCCCATTCAGGCGGCCCGAGTCGATGCTCTGTTGCTTGGTTGCACCCACTATCCCTTTCTGGGGCGGGTGATATCTGACGTGATGGGCGAATCGGTGACACTGGTGTCGTCGGCCGATGAAACCGCTTTTGTTCTTCGTGACGAATTAACCAGTGCCGGTTTACTTCGACCAATAACCGGGGCTCGGGGTCGACATCAGTTTTTTTCTAGCGGCGACATTTCATGGTTTCGCAAGCTCGGGGCCCGCTTATTGGGGCCAGAATTACTTGAAGCCGAAGAATGGACCATGTCAGAGTCGACAAAGAATTTCCTGACGTAATACAGGTTTCAACATTCAGACTTCAACATTTAGACCTCAACTCTGTGATCACTCACTTCCCGATAAATGAAGGGCCCTTCCCATGACAATCTCAATTACTCGCTCTGATGGTCGACATATTGACGAATTGCGACCAATTACTTTCGAACGCGACTTCACGGAGATGTCGGCGGGAAGCGTACTGGTGTCCTTTGGGCGCACTCGGGTGTTGTGTACAGCCAGTATTGATGAAGATGTTCCCCGATGGATGAAGGGGAGTGGAAAAGGCTGGGTGACTGCCGAGTATTCGATGCTTCCCGGTTCATCACCTGATCGCGTTGATCGTGAAGCCGCCAAAGGCAAACAGAGTGGACGCACCGTTGAGATTCAACGCTTGATTGGGCGAAGTCTTCGAGCGGCGTGCGATATGACTTTGTTAGGAGAACGCCAAGTAGTGGTGGATTGTGATGTGCTCCAGGCTGATGGTGGAACGCGCACCGCCAGTATCTGTGGAGGCTTTTTGGCATTGCACGATGCTTTGAGCCGTTTGGTTCAAATTGGAATGATCCCGGTTCACCCCCTGACCTCACTGTGTGCGGCCATAAGCGTTGGCATTGTCGACGGGGTCCCTCTTATAGATCTTCCCTATGTTGAGGACAGTGGAGCCGAAGTCGACATGAACGTGGTGATGTTGAGAGACAAGGCCTCGCTCGTCAGTCGATTTGTTGAAGTCCAAGGAACTGCCGAAGGTATGGCCTTTACCCGCGGCGAACTTGATTCGCTTCTCGCCCTAGCCGAGCAAGGTCTGGCTGAAATTTTTGATTTGCAGTCTGAGCTTTTGGCCAGTGAGCCACCGCGTCGGTGACTTCGCTACGTCTGGTATGTGCTTCGGCTAATGCCAACAAAGTTCGCGAAATGGCTGATCTCCTCTTGGGAGTGGCGGTTATGGAGCCTCGACCTCTAGGCATACCTGACGTTGTAGAAGATGAGCCAACCCTGGTTGGTAATGCTCGACTAAAGGCCCGCGCCGTCATGGACGCCCCAGAAAATACTGATCGTCTGGCCGCAGTAGCTGATGACACTGGTTTGTTTGTTTCGGCCCTGCCGGATGTTTTGGGTGTACGCACAGCGCGATACGCCTTGGATGAACAGGACTATCTCTTGGATCCCGACCGAGCCAACCGGGCGAAACTTCTGCGGGCCTTGAGTGAATTGGGATGTGAGCAACTTGAACAGCGTCGGGCAACATTCGTGACCGTGGCCGTGGTGTGTTTCACCGATGGCACAGAACTGATTGCTGAAGGGCGATGCGACGGGCATATCGCTTTGGCTGAAACGGGTAGCCGTGGTTTTGGATTCGATCCACTTTTTGTACCCCGTGAAGGTGACGGTGGATTAGGCATACGAACTTTCGCCGAAATGAGCGATGAGGAGAAAAATTTGATCTCCCACCGTGGCAGGGCCTTTCGTGAACTGGCGAGTCAACTAGCGAACTCATCCGGGTTCCCAAAAGGGTGACGGCTTCAGAAATCTTGAGTTGACCAACCCCGAAGATCGACGGCCCACTCAGCAAGAATTTCGCCGTCGAGTTCCACTGCTGACACCAGATGCAAGGTGTCGTGCATGGCCATAGTGGGGTCGACATGGGCTGGCTGGAGGAAAACTTTGTCACCAACCTTTGGCTGTTGGCCGGAGTGGGCC
>JBJOFA010000246.1:0-3250 GCA_046049015.1 Actinomycetota bacterium
CAATGAGATCAACGAACCCGATGTATCTCTTCCAAGCGAACTACCTACCAAATTGATCATCACCGAACTCACCGAAGGCACCGGGCCTGCGGCTGTGGACGGTGACACGGTGTACGTGAACTACGTCGGCGTCTTATCGAAAGACGGAACTCGATTCGATGGGAACTTTGGCCTTGAAGCATTTGGCGTGACGTTAGGAACTGGTTCAGTGATTGCCGGCTGGGAGCAAGGTTTGCTCGGAATTAAAACCGGAGGTCGGCGTCAGTTGGATATTCCTGCCGACTTGGCTTACGGGGAAGACGGAGCAGGAGACATCATCCAGCCCGGCGATGCCTTGTCATTTATCGTCGACGCTGTGGCCATCGTGCCCAAGATCAGTCGACGCGATGAACCGCGCGAGGAGATCACCGGACGTGATCCAGTCACTGAACTGGTCACCGAGGATCTGGTCACCGGTTCGGGAGATCCCATCAAGGCGGGAGATCGGGTTATCTTGCACCTCCAGGCCTATCGCGCCGATACCGGCGAATTGCTCGAGACCACTTGGGAATTTGATGTGCCATTGGATATCACCTTGGTGCAAGATGCCACCCTCGATGGTCTGTTACAAGGCATTCCCGGCATGCAGGTAGGTGGCCGACGTGTCATCACTATTCCTTTCGAGTTGGCATTTGGCGCTGAAGGAAATACGGAATTGGGTTTACCGGCAAGCACCGATCTCCTGGTGATCATCGACGTCTTTGCCGTGCTCCCCGCGAAATAGTTCTAGCGAAGCGTTCCAAGCCACCAGCTTTCGAGAACATCAGGAAGATCTCCTGCTCCTCGAGCCGGAACATCGTGCACAGTCTGAGGCTTTCCACTCTGTCTCATGACTGAGGCGATACCTTCTTCAGTCACAGCCACACTGACGCGCACGCGTTGACGTGCCGGATGTTCACTTGGTCGACATTCTGGTTCCAGATGTTGAGGGAGTTGATCTTCATCAGCTTCGGCAAGGGGAGCACACCAACCCGTCACGACCAGACAGCCAGCTCTCACTGGTCCGTGATGTCGGGTCCGCATTAAGAGTCGATAGGGATTCTCATCTTCATCGAGAACTTCGAAGGACTTGACCGAATCGGTTATAGCCAAGACATACAGACGAGCGTGTGGCAGTACAAAGGGATCTTCAAGGTCGCTTTGAACTAAGAGATCAACGGCGCGGGCTACATCCAGGGACTTGCTCATATCCCAATGAGGGACACAGCCTTATCTCCGGGGTGAGCGCCTGAGTTCATCGGAAAGTTGGCGCGCTGCGGCCACTACTGCGGCGCCATGTTTATCGCCAGGCTTTCGACTCAATCGTTCAATTGGACCACTGATGCTGATGGCGGCCACGATCTGATCGGCGGCGTCAAAAACTGGGGCACTCACCGATGCAACACCTGCTTCACGTTCTTCGACAGAAGCCAACCAACCGGCTTTGTTCACCGCCGCTCCACCGAGCACATGTCCAGCTGAACCCACGGTGAGCGGCAAGAGAGCTCCCTCGGGAACGATCCATCGCAGACCATGAGGGGATTCCAGGGAAATGACGCAACGTCGCATCTCGCCCTCGCGCACATACAACTGCACACTTTCACCAGTACTTCGTCGCGCTTGTTCCATAATGGGAGTCGCCAATTCCAATAGTGGCGAGTGATGAGCGGCGGCTCGCCCAAGAGCCACGAGAGCCCACCCCAAGACATAACTGCCTGATTCATCGCGCCGCAACATGCCATGGTCCGCAAGTGCACCAGCTAGCCGGTGGGCGGTTGCTCGAGGCAATCCGGTGCGCTCTTGAAGTTCCTGCAAGGAAAGGGGCCCAGCGACTTCGACGGCGCGCAAAACAGCCAGGGCCTTGTCGATAACGCCGACTCCCGATAGCGTGTCCATACAGCGAGAAGAGTATCCCACATATTGGGATACTCCAATCACTTCAACACGTTAATTAATGCCGTAGACACAGCCGACACATTTGCGAGGTCCTATGAACAAGCCCACCACCCTGGCGCAGAAAGTTTGGGATAGCCACGTTGTCCATCAGGCTGCCGGCGAACCCGATCTGCTCTACATCGATCTACACCTCGTTCATGAAGTCACGAGCCCTCAGGCATTTGATGGACTTCGACTTTCCAAACGAGGTATTCGCCGCCCCGAGTTGACCGTGGCTACTGAAGATCACAACGTCCCAACTGCCGATATCCACTTGCCGATTGCCGATCCCATTTCGGCGCGCCAAGTGGAAGTGATGCGCAATAACGCTAAGGAATTTGGCATCGAGTTGTTCTCAATGGGCGACGCCCGACAAGGGATCGTCCACGTCATTGGGCCAGAACAAGGTCGCACACTTCCCGGCACGACCATTGTCTGCGGCGATAGCCACACTGCAACTCATGGCGCCTTTGGCGCCTTGGCCTTTGGAATCGGTACCAGTGAAGTCGAGCACGTGTTAGCCACGCAAACCTTGCCTCAGAGTCGACCGAAGTGGATGAGCATCGATGTCGACGGCGAGTTGCCTGCGGGTGTGACCGCTAAAGATCTCATCTTGGCCATCATTGGCCATATCGGTACCGGGGGCGGGATTGGCCACGTCATCGAATATCGCGGCTCGGCCATTCGAGCATTGTCGATGGAAGGTCGAATGACGGTCTGCAATATGACCATCGAAGCTGGTGCCAAGGCCGGACTTATCGCCCCCGATGAAGTGACCTTTGAATATCTGAAAGGTCGACCCCATGTGCCAACTGGTGCAGCGTGGAATGAGGCCGTTGCCTATTGGAAAACTTTGCAAACTGATGAAGGGGCAGTCTTTGATACGGAAGTGCGACTCGATGTCAGCACGTTGACACCACAGATCACCTGGGGTACCAATCCCGCTCAAGTTGCCAGCATCAACGACCGAGTACCAGCACCCGAAGACTTCGCCGATCCCACCACGCAGCAGACTGTGGCCCGATCTCTTGAATACATGGGACTCACTCCCGGGACATCTTTGCGAGAAGTCTCCGTTGACACGGTGTTTATTGGATCGTGCACCAACAGCCGAATCGAAGATCTCCGCCTGGCTGCATCAGTGATGAAGGGGCGCAAGGTAACAGTTCCCCGAGTCATGGTGGTACCGGGAAGTCATGTCGTGAAAAAGCAGGCCGAGGCCGAGGGTCTGGACCGTATTTTCATCGAAGCCGGTGCCGATTGGCGAGAACCGGGTTGCTCAATGTGTCTGGCCATG
>JBJOFA010000247.1:0-3249 GCA_046049015.1 Actinomycetota bacterium
ATCTTTTGATCAGTCCAGGCTCTGAACAGATCCGCGCCACAATTGAACGCGACGGACTTTTGGCCGAACTCGAGGCAGCTGGTGCCACAGTCTTGGCGAATGCCTGTGGACCTTGTATCGGCCAATGGGAGCGGGCTAAGGAAATCACCGATCGCCCCAACACCATTGTTAATTCGTTCAACCGCAACTTCCCCAAGCGCAACGATGGCTCGGCGAATACTTTGAGTTTCGTCACCTCGCCTGAAACGGTGATGGCCATCGCCCTTGCGGGACGATTGGACTTCGACCCGACGGTGGACACACTGACAGCCCCCGACGGAACACAAGTTCTTCTGGATGCGCCGGTGGGAGAAGTTCTCCCTGACAAGGGCTACGACCCGGGATCGAATACATTCACTCCTCCACCTGCTGATGGTGGCAGTGTGACCGTGGCAGTGAGCCCCAGGAGTGATCGGTTGCAACTCCTCGAACCTTTCCCGGCCTGGAATGGCAGGGACTATCTCGGTCTACCGATTCTCATGAAGGCCCAAGGTAAATGCACCACTGACCACATTTCAGCCGCCGGCAAGTGGTTGAAATATCGCGGTCACCTAGAGAATATTTCCGGCAACCTCTTCATTGGCGCCGTGAATGCTTTTTCTGATGCCGTTGGAGAAGGTAAAGACGTCACCGATGGCGCGGTGCGTTCGTATCCCGACATCGCCAAGCGTTACAGCGAAGCTGGTATCACGTGGTGTGCAATTGGTGACCGTAACTATGGCGAAGGATCTTCGCGAGAGCACGCTGCCATGGAACCGCGCTTTCGCGGTGGAGTGGTGATCTTTGCTCGGTCGTTTGCCCGCATCCACGAAACCAATCTGAAAAAGCAAGGTCTCGTCCCTCTCACCTTTGCCGATCCCGCCACCTACGATTTAATTGGCGAGGACGATCGGATCAATGTTTTGAATCTTCCTCCGGTGCCAGGTCGCAATGTGACTTGCCAGATCGTCAAACCTGATGGAACCATCATCGACTTTGAAGGTATTCACACCTTTAGCGATGAACAAGTCGAATGGTTCAAGGCCGGATCAGCACTGAACATCGTGCGCGCCAAGGTTGCCGGTGGGCGCTGATCAACCGCTGATCTCGGCACTACGCACCACTGGTGCGGTTCGGGGATTCACATCACAACCTGTTGAACCAAACGACCTTCGATTAGTGCTTGACGATGCCCGTTTTGCCCCCAGTGGAGGGAATCGTCAACCCTGGCGAGTTGCAGTTGTCAATGATCGCCAAATCCGCATCAAACTTGGCGAGGCGATGCGACCAGTCTGGGATGAATACGTCTCCATTAGTTCCACCGGTCGAACCCCTTTCAGCGTTGTGGCTCCTAGTCCTTCATCCTTGACAACTCCGACTGCGAGCAACGCGCCAAACAATCTTCTCGATCAGATCGAAGATGTGCCCGTCGTACTTGCGGTGGCCGCCGACCTTTCCCGTATTGCCATGATGGACAAAGATCTCGACCGACCAGCAATGACCGGCGGAGCATCGGTTTATCCATTTTGTTGGAGCATCCTTTTATCTGCCCGAGCTCGGGGCTTGGGTGGAGTATTGACCACCTTCGCTTCACGTGCCGAAAACATCACCGGACCACTTCTTGGGTTACCCCTCGACCATGCTCTCGCCGCCGTGATCTTTCTCGGCTACCCGGTATTTCAACCAACTCGACTACGACGCGATCCTGTGGAGTCCTTCACAACAACCGACCGTTTTGACGGCCAGCCCTTTTGATCCACTCTTTCAATTAGTCAGTGCCCGGGCGACGCTTCTTTTCCTTGGCGGGATCACCGCGGTATCCGGAAGGATAACTCAATCGCAGTTCCTCATCGGTGGGCGTTCGTAGCCGACGGGCCTCTTCTGGCAACAAGGACGAAATAGCCGTCATGATGCGTTCCGTATTGGCATCGGGCCCTACATCGTCCATCACCAATGGCTCTCCCACCCGGATACGAATTGTTGGCGGGTTTGTGACATTCAAGAGATTGGGCAGACGCGCTGAACGAGGCCAGACTCTTTCAGTTCCCCACAACCCAATAGGAACCACCGGCACATTGGCCGACGAAGCCAACCGAGCCGCACCCCATCGGCCCTTCAAAACTGGGTCGAAAAATGCGGGTCCTCGAGGAATTGTTCCTTCGGGCATGATGGCCACTAGCTCTCCAGCGGCCAAGGCATCTTCAGCAGCGCTTAAAGGTTCATCACTCCCCGTACCTCGATCCACTCTTATGCCACCTAAGGCCGTGGCTAATTGGCCCACAAGAGGTGCATCGAAAACTTCTTTCTTACCGAGAAAGCGCACCGGTCGGCCCGAGCGAGCCACGGTCACGGCAACAGCAAAGACATCAAAGTACGAACGATGATTACCGCACAAAATTGCTGGACCATCAGTTGGAATGTTTTCGATTCCCTCAATATCGAAATTGGCAAAGGGTATGAACGCCGGTCGCGCCAACTGCAAGAGCAGTCTCTGGAGTTCAAGATTTACGATCGGGACTTTGGCCACTCCAAGTGGAACATCGAAATGCATCACCGGCCATCGACGCGCCGCAGCCATCAAGATGAGCCGCGGATCAGGATTCACCGCAAAGGGATGTCCAACAGCACCGAGAAGTGGAGCGTCAAAGACACTGTCCGAATAGGCATAACTATCAGCCAACGAAACATCATTTTCATTGGACCAGGCGCGCACTGCTTCTAATTTCCCCGAATTCCATACGAACGGTCCGTCAATACGACCGTTATAAGTACCGTCTTCATTCACCCCGTAACGCGTGGCCACGACACCGTCAAAGCCGAGAAGATCAGCCAAGGGTTGAGCCAAATCAAGCGGAGTGGTGGTGGCCATGACCAACAGCCGTCCCGCTTGCCGATGCTCTTCAATGACTGCCTGCGCAAATGGCGGAACCATGTCGAACAACGTCGGAGCGACTGCCCGCGCAACTTTTTTCACGGCTTTTTGTGACTGACCTTTAGCTAATGAAGCGGCCTGTCGAGCGATAAGCATCGAAGGCAGAGTTTCACCAATCCGATTAAAGATTTCAAAGAGAGCTCTTTCACCGGGGACCGTGCGGTCCAATAAACCCGCCCGTCGCATGCCGTCTGAGAAAACTGGACCAGAAGCCCCGTTTATGAGCGTCCGATCCAAATCAAAAAAGGCCGCCGCTCGGGGACTTGCCACGGACTTTTTAGGTCTCACCCGAGCCTGCG
>JBJOFA010000248.1:0-3246 GCA_046049015.1 Actinomycetota bacterium
GCACCGACGTAACGAACGACCGTGGTCCCCACACCCTCGAGTGCGTCGACGTCTTCTGGCGGTGTCCAGGTGTCTTCGGTTCCGATGATGGCTAATACCTTGGCGGCTCCACCAGCACCGAGGTACTGCAAAGGCTCACGATGACCGGATGTCCGCCACGCTTCAGGCAGTTTGATCATGCCGTAAAAGCTGGCAATGCGATCAAAGCACGACATGGTGGAAGCTGTGAAGCAATACATGCCGCCCATACAAAAACCAATCATGCCCACTTGCGAACACTGCGTGGCCTAGCAGCTTCTTCTAAGTCCTGACGAACTGCGTCATCTTGTAGGGCGGCCACCGCGGCAAATCGCTGCTCTAGGTCAGCGGTGCTATCTAAGGTGCGGAACGGATCAAGAGCAACGGTGGTGACACCCCACTCCTGGGCAAATCGTTGTACGTGTTCATCGAAGAGCGGCCGCAAACCAAAAATGTCTGGAAAAACTACGAGGCCCCGAGTTGCACCGTCGACTCGGGCAATTTCAGCGTGGGCCCCGGAAGGAAGTTCAATGCGCATGACGTCACCCTAATCACAAATCTTCGAGTCAGGTCTGACTCAACGGTGATCGTAGAACTGCACGACACCTTGGGACTCGCCATCTTCGATCCAGAGTCCTCGCGAAATAGCTGGCGGCACAAATGAAAGATGTCGCCCGTAGTGACCGAGCAGATCACCATCTTCTTCTGCGCACCGACCCAACAACACCCCGCTTCGATATCGACGCAGGGCTTGTAACCAATGATCCGCTTGAGTCCGAAGTGCGTGAGGTGAGGACGTCGCCACAATAGAAACACTCGGAGGTGAATTTCCTTCAAGGGAGTTGTTAAAAGTCAGCGACTTCATCACCTGGTTCAACAGAGCTGGAGCCAGGACCCGACGATCAGCATCATCAATCACCACGAGGATGGGATCCCGAGATTCATCGAGCGAGTCATCAGAAGTAATGATCACTCCGGTGGGGTGCAGGTCTTTCCAGGCTTCAACAAAGGCCGTCAGCACGGTGGTTCGGCCCGAGCCACGGGGCCCAAGTATCAACGATTTCATCTCCCGACGAGAGTCCCAACAGGCCTCGCGGAAATCGTCAGCATGCTGTCCAACGGAGCCCGGATTCATCCGAAGATGTGATTTCAAAACGGTCGGCAAGGCGGTCAAAAAGTCTTTACCCGGCAACGCCGATATTCGAGTCAGAGTTTCAAAGTTTTCGGCAAAAAATGTGGGATCAAAGAGTTGGGCTAAAAGTTGGGATGACGGGTTGGGCGAGATCACCGCAACTGATCCCGGACGACATCCGGGCAGCCATCGCTGATCAATACGGGATTTGATCAAAGCGGGTAACGATTGATCGTGAGTCGCAGTGAATACGCAGAACACTCCCACCGACGGTCCCTCCACCATTACTCGTTCCAAAGATTCCCACTGCAAAGTTCCTAAGCGATCATCAGTGTGTTGTGATCGCCACAGATCAACGTCATCAATGAAGACCGTGATTCGTTCATAGCCACCTTGGTGTATCCGCCGCTCATCAATGACATTTCCTAGATAGTTCAATACTCGCTGCAGGCGTTCGCGATCGGTCACCGCTATCCATGACGATCCAAGATCACGATCACCACGACTTGAAATGAATAGATGACGGGCCTCGGATTCATCGATCTGAGAAATGGCGGACAACGTGTATAAGGACCAGGTCTTCCCAGAATTTGGTCCAGCCATAATCAAGAGATGCCGTCGAGGATTCCATCGAAGGGGGAACTGTCTTTGGCTATCCGGGTCATCGACCAGACCGACATTGAACGCCTCACGGCTAGCCGGGGGCGCCAAGTGCGCCGCCAGTGGTTCACACCACGGCCGACGGGGTTGGGGTAGTTCCATGTCACGAGCAGCGGAATTAGCCATCGCTACCAATTCACCCAATTCATCAGCAACGTATAAAGATTGAAATTCGTCTGGTGCTTGGCCGCTGAGCCGTAAGAGGGCGCGACCGGGTCGGTGACGAGGGAGATCCGCAGCACCAGGATGACCAATGACCTGCATGGAATCTTCCCGAGTTTGCAACCGAAGAGCGAGGCGTATGGGGGCATTCGCCAGAACGTCCGGAGTGAGTTCCGATCCCGGGCGCTGCGTCGCAACGATTAGGTGAAGTCCCAGACTTCGACCGCGCTGCGAGATCGCCATGAGGGCCGATACCACCTCGGGAACTTCGGCTCGCAAGGCCGCCAATTCATCGACCACGATGACCAGTCGTGGCATCGGTTCATCCACGGAAGTTCTTCGACGTTGATACTCCTCGTGGTTGCTGCAACCGAATTTTCGCAAGACGGACTCACGCCGTCGTAGTTCAGCTTCTAGGCCACGTAAGGCTCGAGTAATCGATTTGTCATTGTGCTCTTCATTATCGAGATCAGTAATGACACCGACGACATGGGGAAGTCGAACACAGGCGTCGAAGGCTGAACCGCCTTTGTAATCAATGAGAATGAAATTCAACGTGGTGGGTGATGTGTTGAGCGACATCGAAATCACCAAAGAACGAAGCAATTCGCTTTTACCGGAGCCGGTCGTTCCAACCACGATCATGTGAGGTCCATCGGCTGCCAGGTCGAAAGCCAAGGGGCCATCAGATGTCAGGCCTACGTCAATGCGAAGGGTAGGTGCCATTGATGTCCAACGTTGACGCAAGAGCTGAGGATTAATACTCCGCAGATTGGGTAGGTCGCGCAGCCTTACAAGTTGTGGCAAAGCCAAAGTGCGAGCATCGGGGTCATGCCATTGGGCTAAAGCAGCGACGATGTTCTGACTACCTTCAGGGCCGACCCCATCTAGCTCGATGTCAGTGGAATCGATGATGGTGGTGCATGATGCCGGAAGATCACGTTGCGTTAGGGCACAGACAATCAATGAGGCACGATGATCCTCCACATAGCGAAGAGGCAGTGCTTGGCGATGTGCTAACAAATTTGAGTCAGTGACTAGAACGATGTCATGGAGAAGACCAGTTTCGCTGTTACCAAGGTCTTCTCGCACCAAGGGTGAGTTGCGCAGGTGTGGAATCGAATCGAGGTGGTTCCACGACTGTGGCAAACTTTGTGCCGGGATGAGTCGCCAGTCTGATGGCCCAACCTCCAGGGCAAGACGCAAAAGAATCGCGGTACTAAACATGATTGAACGAGGTCCATGAACACCAATGATCGACCCTGATGTGAAGT